>CAMLNK010000347.1 GCA_946481035.1 uncultured Dyadobacter sp.
TAATTCGACTGATAAGCCATCGACATCGTAAACTTGTCGATCATTTCGTGCGGATGCACTTCCAGGATCCGCGCCAGCACCATCACTACCAACGTATTGGAAGCAATTTTTCGTGGAATGCCAGCCACCGTCGCGAACAAATCCACCGTTACCGATTCCTTTTCGTCGAGCAGTTTCATCAGCTTTTCTTCCTTTTCCCCATACTGAAAACTGACGTCACGCTCGCCGCGGCCCCGTCGCATGATTTCCTTCATTTCGCGGCTGGCCTGGATCGATTTGTCCTCCACACGGATATACGCCTGGCGCGCACCGGTGTCGTCCACCACATAATGCGGCTTGTCGACGCTTCGAGGGATCGTCAACACGAGCACATCACGGTCGGGCGTGATGGCCACGCGCTCTTTTTTGAAACTGATTTTGGGGAAAATGTACTTGTCGATGGCGCGCGTAAGGGTGTATTCATCCTCATCGGCATCTTTAAGGCCCTTGATGGTCTTGTCGTCACCCACTCCGACCATCAGTTTACCGCCACCTGAATTTGCGAAAGCAACCACTTCGCGGACGATCTTCTCAGGGTGATTGGATTTCAGTTTGAATTCCAGATGTTCCCCCTCACCTTTCTTAACCAGCTCTTTCAACAATCGAAGCTCCATCGGGTTGGAATGGATAAATTATGAGTTATGACTAAATCACTTTCGGTAACTTACCTCGTCCTCCTCATTTGTTAACGCTAACAATTTACATTCCTTTTGTCAGATTTAAAAAATATGGAGACTGAGTAACGTAAAAAAGCGGACCATATATCATAAAAAAAAACGGCACCGATAGAGTGCCGTTTTCGTCTAGTATTCGTCTTCGTTGAAAAAGAAATCGTCTTTCGTGGGATAGTCGGGCCAAATCTCTTCAATGCTTTCATAAGGCTGCCCATCATCTTCAAGCTCCTGAAGGTTTTCAACTACTTCTAACGGAGCGCCTGTTCTGATTGCAAAGTCAATTAGCTCGTCTTTGGTAGCTGGCCAGGGAGCATCTTCAAGGTACGATGCGAGTTCGAGAGTCCAGTACATAATATTTTCGCCTATTAATGGTTACTTTACTTTTCTGCAAAAGTAAAAAATTTGCTATCTTTTAAAAGCTTAAAGCAAAAAAAAAGAAAAATAATTGCCGGGTTACAAATTTTATTTTCTCAAAGGATTTAACTAGCTGAATAACAATTAATTAAATCTAATGCTTCCAGTAAAGTGTCGATCGGAGCACCTTCACATTTCCCCTCTCCCCGAAAAACCCTTAATTTCCCTCACCATTACAAATACCATATTATGACTATTGAAATTTGCGCTTATTCGCTGGAATCGTGCATCAATGCGCAGGCCGGCGGGGCGGGCAGGATTGAACTATGCGGCGGACTCGGTGAGGGCGGTACCACACCCAGCGCCGGGCTCATCGAAATCGTAAGAAAAAACATCGACATTCAGCTATATGTGATGATCAGGCCGCGGGGCGGGGATTTCGTGTATGATTTTTTCGAAGAGGAAATCATGCGGAAAGACATCGATCTGGCCAAAAAACTAGGCGCTAACGGCGTCGTGCTCGGCATTCTTACGCCCGACGGTAATGTGGACGTGGCACGTACCAAAGCGCTCGTCGACTACGCTGCTCCGCTGAAAGTCACTTTCCACCGCGCATTCGATCTCACGCCCGATCCGATGAAGGCCCTGAAAGATATTATCGCAACAGGTGCCGAGCGCATTCTCACTTCCGGCCAGAAACCGTCGGCTGCTCAGGCAACCGAATTGCTGGGTCAGTTATCCAAAGAAGCCGCAGGAAAAATTGAAATCATGGCAGGCGGGGGCGTAAACCATAACAATGCGGCTGAACTGAAAGCCGCTGGCGTGCATGCTTTGCATTTGACTGCCAAAAAATTCCGTCCCGCACGCCAGAAGTTCTTCCCGGAAGGCATTTCGATGGCCGGGGAGATTCCGGATGAAAAGTCGGTGATGTACTCGGACCTGGAACTGATCGAGGCTATGGTGCAGGCCGTTTCGGAATAATGCCTTTTTCTTGTAAAAGCAGATCAATATCCTCTCTATGAAGTTCGTAAAGGCAATTCTGTTTATCGCAATCACCGCCGGGCTCGTGTATGTGCTGGACAAGCCGTGGGCACCCGCACCGGCGCTCGGGCCGTTCCTGAGCCCCTTTTGCGGCTTATGGCAAAACAGTGAGCAGGTCATCGACCCCAAAACGCGCGAAACCCTGCAACTCGACAGCCTCCGCGACGAGGTCACGATCCGCTTCGACGATTCCGGTGTGCCACATATTTTTGCCAAAAACGACTTCGACCTTTTTTACGCGCAGGGCTACATCACGGCCAAGGACCGCCTTTGGCAAATGGACCTGCAAACCCGCGCCGCGGCAGGACGGCTGTCCGAAATCCTCGGCCCGGCCACGCTCTCCCTCGATCAGCAGAGCCGCAGGCTGGGAATGGGCTACGGTGCCGAAGCTAACCTGAAAGTAGCTATGACCGATCCGCGATCGCGAGAGGCGCTGCTCGGCTACACGGCAGGGGTGAATGCATTTATCCGCCAGCTCGCTCCCAAGGATTACCCCATTGAATTCAAACTATTGGGATACAAACCCGAGCCCTGGAAGCCGATCAACACCATGTACATGCTCGAACAGATGACGCTCACGCTCGCGGGGCGCTCCAATGAGCTGGCTATGACCAATGCATTGAAAAAATACGGCCGGGAAACTATTGCGCAGCTTTTCCCCGACTATCCGAAGTTGCAGGAAAGCCCGATTATTCCCTCCGGCACCGCCTGGGATTTTCCTAAGCTGCCCGTTCCAAAGGCAGTTCCACCGGTGATACCGGGCGACAGCAACTTATTGACTTCAAAACCTTTGACCGCATTGCCTCCCAGAGCGCCTAAGGAAGAAGGCATCGGTAGCAACAACTGGGCGGTGGGTGCCGAGAAATCCATTACCGGCTACCCTATCCTCGCCAACGATCCCCACCTCGAACTGTCGCTGCCGTCGATCTGGTACCAGGTGCAGCTGCATTCACCTGGCATGAATGTGTACGGCGTATCGCTTCCGGGCATTCCGAGTGTGATTATCGGTTTTAACGAGCGCGTTGCGTGGGGTGTTACCAATGTGGATGCCGATGTTTTTGACTTGTATAAAATCAAATTCAAAAATGAATACAGAAACTTCTATTGGCATGATAATCAATGGAAACCTACGCATAAGCGGGAGGAAATTATCCATGTAAAAGGTCAGCTGAAACCCTACCGCGAAACAATCCTGTACACCCATCACGGGCCGGTGACCGATTCGGACGGTACATTCGGGGATTTGCCTAACCTAGCCATCAAATGGATCGGACACGAGCCGGGCAATAGCTTTATTACCTTCTATGAGCTCAATAAGGCTAAAACCTACGACGATTACCGGAAGGCGCTGGCGCATTATGTGGGACCTGCACAGAACTTCGTGTTTGCGGATAATGAGAAGAATATCGCCATTACCGTGAATGGCAAAATCCCTTTGAAATATAAAGAGCAGGGTAAATTCGTGCTGGATGGCTCATCCCAGGCCGACGACTGGCAAGGTTGGATCCCCGCCGAGCAGAATCCATTCGTGAAAAATCCGCCAAGAGGTTTTGTAAGTAGTGCCAACCAATCGTCCGCCGACACAACCTATCCTTATTATATCAACTGGAGTTTCGCGCCTTCCGAACGAGCGATTCGCATCAACGAGCGCCTGCAAGCGATGACCAATGCCAATGCGGATAGCCTTCGGATGCTGCAAAACGATAATTTCAGCGTGCTTGCCCGTACATTACTGCCAAAGCTGCTAAGCATTCTGGAAACGCGCACATTGACCCCGAAACAAAAGGCCGCCCACATTCTGCTTTCAAACTGGAACTATCAGAATTCGCCGGAATCCATTGCGGCGTCGATCTTCGAAACCTGGTTTCCGTTGCTGGGCCAGGCCATCTGGAATGACGATTTCTCCTCGCCCGAAGCCCCCATGGAATATCCCTCGCGTGACCGGACGTTGTACCTGATTTTGAAGCAGCCAAATGAAAAGTGGTTCGATAATGTGAATACCCCCGAAAAAGAGACACTTCCTGATGTCGTTTACCAGAGCTTCAACGCCTCGCTCGATACGCTCACTGCGCGCAAGGGCGCGATGAGCCCCGAATGGGAGTGGTCCAAGGTGAAGGGCGCCGAGATACGGCATTTGAGCCGGAGCATCAAACCGTTCAATGCACCGCCGCTTGTGACCGGCGGAGGTAGCAGCATTGTGAATGCAATGACGAAGCGAAAAGGCCCGTCCTGGCGGATGGTAGTCGAACTGGGCCCCACGCCTCGTGCTTACGGCATTTATCCGGGAGGCCAGTCGGGCAACCCGGGCAGCCCCTATTACCTCAATCTGTTGAAGAAATGGGAGAAAGGAGAACTCAACGAGCTGATCTTCCTGACGTCACCGGATCAGAAAGTGCCGCATCTGGCGTCCAGTCTTGTATTGCAAAAACGTTAACCCGGAATTTATGAACTTCTTCATCATAGCGATTCTGTCTGCAGTCCTCCAAATATTCGCTCCGTGGTGGGTAATCGCCATCGTCCCTTTCGTGATCCTATTCTGGCGCCCCTCTACCACTTCCGGAGGATTCTGGCCGGGCTTCGGCGGCATTGCCGCACCGTGGCTGCTCTACGGCTATTACCAGCATTTTATATCCGACGGTGCCCTCTCCGACCGCGTCGCGAAGATATTCATGCTTCCTAACGGCATTCTGCTTTTGCTGGTCACAGCCCTCGTAGGAGGCCTTGTAGGCGGTTTTTCAGGCCTTGCCGGGTATTGGCTGCGGCAGATCTTCAGAAAAAATCCCGCACCGCTTCAGGGGTCCGCCTCCTGAAAGTTTCGGGCCGGGCTCCCTGGCGCCACATATTCATTGTACTTAAACACAAATCATTATCTTTGCGGCTCGTTCAAAAACAATAAACCTTAAAAACGTGAACAACAATACTTCATTGATCTGGAACGTCGTCCTTTCGCTTGCTGTGGCGGTGTTATTCTTCCTTCATTTTTCAAGCAAATCGTCAGACGCAGGTGCAGCCGCAGATGGTGCAGTAGTGGCAGGCCGCCGCACTGTTTACGTTCAGGTGGATTCACTTCTGAAAAACTACGATTTCTTCAAGGATACCAGAAAAGAGCTTGAAAACAAGAATTTCCAGCTTGAAAACGAGCTGACTACCAAAGGACGCTCTTTGCAAAATGAAGTAGCTTTCTTCCAGCAGCGCGCAGCTACCATGACTCCCGAGCAAGCCCGCTCAACGGAAGCCCAGCTGATGAAGAAGCAGCAGGACCTGATGGCCTACCGCGATCAGTCGGCGCAGGCACTGGGCCAGGAAGAGGCTAAAAAGAACGAAGAACTTTACAAAAACATCCGTTCTTACATCGACAAATACAACAAGGAAAACGGCTATGAATACGTACTCGGTTACTCATTGGGCG
>CAMLNK010000348.1 GCA_946481035.1 uncultured Dyadobacter sp.
CATTTAGTACCCTTGCCGTCACCCTTCCAATGAAAGCCGCTGCTGGCGTAAATCAGCCCTTCTATCTGCAATTCATCGCTATATAACAGCAAGCGGATCAAAGAGTTGTTGTCATCAAGCTCCGGATCGGCGGTTACCACAATCCTGGGCCGCGTCTTGGGCGCGCCGGATTGCCCATTGCAAAACCCGACAAACAGGCACAATAGTACCGCTGCGATAGTAAGGGACTTTAAAAGATCTGCTGGATGATGGAAACGGACAGTCATGACAGGCTTTTCGAAATACGTCTTGAAAAGAAAAAAACGTCACAATCTACCGGTTACCACGCGTGCGGCCGCCGGTCCAACGACTCATCGGTTTGGTTCAACGACACTTTCGGGCTTTCCAACGAGCATGCGTTGCCGGCTAAGGTGGCAGTCTCTACTTTCGCTTAACCGGTTTAGAAATTTTCACATCAGACACATAAAACCTGCACTCTTATGAAAACACGCATCAATGCACTGGTATTAGCAGCCCTATTTGCACTGGCCGGCTGCGCCTCGGTAAAGGTAGACCAGGTAGATTCCGCCCACCTTGCCAACTATAAAAAATACGCATGGGTGAAACCCGAGGAAAAAACCTCACAGCTACCCCAGCTGTCCAGTTCAATTACAGAAGAAAATATTCGCTCTGCGGTAAAAACCGAGTTCGCTAAAAAGGGTATCATCGAAGACGACCAGAACCCGGACCTGCTTTTGATGTACCATATTTTCACGGCACAAAAAACCGAGAATGTGCCCAATGCACCCGCCTATCCCTACTACGGATATGGTTTCGGGCCCAGGGCCTATTACTTTCATGGTCGGTTGATCCCGATCGCTTATGCAGGCTACTATAACCCTTGGAATACGGGTTATCATCAGGAGCATTACACCGACGGCACGCTGATTATCGACGTGATCGATGCCAAAAACAACGAGCTGCTATGGCGCGGATCGATGGAAAACCCGGTCAACGATGCCGGTAGCCTCAGTAAGCAATTTGCCAAAGAGGCAATGCAAATACTGGGAAAATACCCTGATGTAAAATAGATTTCCGGCAGGAGTATCAACCTCATACCCGAACACGGTCGCGTGTCCTGGTATGAGGTTAATCTATAATTTTAGCTTTCAAGAGACATCATTTCACCGGACGAACCATTACCGTGGCTCCTTTTTTGACATTCAACAAGGTAACATAGCCATTTCCCGACCTTTGACTTTTCACCTTCATGCCTGCTACCACAATGGGAACGCTGGTGCGTAACCGACAGGGCTGCCCGCTCAGCGACTTGATTTTTGCCTGCGTTAATCTTCCTGCTTCCCAGGAGATGTCCACCTCAAACCCCGACCGTGCTCTCAAACCACTGACATTTCCTTGCTTCCACGCGGCCGGAAGCGCCGGCAAAATCGCTATCTCCGACAAATGGCTCTGCACGAGCATTTCGGCCATCCCAGCGGTACCGGCAAAGTTCCCGTCGATCTGGAACGGCGGATGCGCATCGAAAAAGTTGGGGTAAGTTCCCCCGCCACGCGAGCCGCCTTTGCTATTGTCGGTGTACTGCATAAGCTGGCGGATCAGTTTGTAGGCATGGTCGCCATCCAGTAGCCTTGCCCAGAAGTTAATTTTCCATCCTTTACTCCAACCAGTGCCCACGTCGCCCCGTACTTCCAGCGTCTTTTTGGCAGCCTGAAAAAATTCCGGCGTTTCAGGAGAAATCCTGCGCCCGGGATGCAATGCAAACAAATGCGAAACGTGCCGGTGCAGCGTGTCGGTTTCCTCGAAGTCCCTATACCATTCCTGTAACCTTCCCCTTTTGTCGATTTTGAGCGGATATAGTTTCTTGCGCTTTTCAATCAACAGGTTTTTAAACCCGGTATCCGTCCCGAGTACCTCCCCTGCCTCGATCAGGTTCGAGAAAAGGTCGTGGATAATGGAAATATCCATGGTAGTAGCTACCGAAACAGCCGCCTGGCCGCCCTTGGGGTCTTTGAACAGGTTTTCAGGAGAAGTAGAAGGAGCCGTCACCAGATAACCATCCGCATCCTCAACCAGCCAGTCGAGTGTGAAAACCGCTGCCTGCTTCATCACCGGATAGGCTTTGTTTTTGAGAAAATCCTTATCCTGGGTAAACCGGTAATGCTCCCACAAATGCTGGCAAAGCCAGTCGGCGCCCATAAACCAGTTGGCCCATACCGGATCGCCGTCGCCTACGTTTCCTACCGGGTTGGACTGGCCCCAGATGTCCGAATTGTGATGCGCTACCCAGCCTTTTGCCCCGTAGAACTCCTTTGCCGTGGTAGTACCGGTTTTGGAAAGATCCTGAATCCAGGCCAGCAGCGGCTGGTGCATTTCCGACAAGTTGGTTACCTCGGCAGGCCAGTAATTCATCTGAGTATTAATATTGATCGTGTAGTTGGAGCTCCACGGCGGCCGCATTTCCTTGTTCCAAATACCCTGTAAGTTGGCAGGTGGCCCAGACGCGACGCCGGGAAGTGCCGGGCGCGATGAGGAAATCAACAAGTACCTGCCAAATTGGAAGTATAGCGTTTCAAGTCCCGGATCATAAGCCCCCTTCGAATAGGATTTCAAACGTTCGTCGGAGGGTAACAACGCATTGGGGTTAGCATTCAGCGTGTCTTTGATATTGAAGCTGACCCTGTTAAAAAAGGACTTAAAATCCCTTAAATGTTCTCTTTTAAGCTGGTCATAACTTTTGGATGAAGCCTTTTGCATAAAACCGGCGGCGAGTGCCTTTTCGTCTTTGCCGTCGCTGTCGGGGCATTTGTCAAAACCATTGAAACTGGTCGCGGCCGAAAGGTAAATAATCACCTCCGAAGCGCCCTTAACCTGAATACCCGAGGCAGAGGCAACGACCTGTCCGTCCCTGCTGACCGCCTTGATCCTGAATTGGAAACGCATGCCGTTGCAGCCGGTAGTATCGTCATACACGATCGGCTCCCGGCCGGGCGGGTTATAGTAGTTCGGATCCACGTGCGAAGGAGCCTTTCCGCTCACCACGAGCTCGTTAGCCTTTGAAGCTTCGGTTTGAATGCGCAGCTTGCTGCTTGCGGACACATGGAAATTGAGCTGACCGGCTTTGCTTGCCGACAACCGTATTGCAAGGATATTATCCGGTGCCGAGACGAAAATTTCCCGTTTGAACTCGACGCCGTTGATGGTAAACACCGTGTTGGCCGATGCATTACCGATTTGCAAATCGCGGTAATAGCGGTCTGGTTTGGCGCCTCCGAAATCCTGGATAATTTTCAAGTCACCCATAGGCATATACGATTCAGTGTAAAGGCCTTGCATTTTTTTGAGTAGCGAGTTGGCGAGCTGGTAGTCCTGGTTTTCGAGCAATGCTTTGCGCACTTGCGGAAGGTATGAAGCCGAGCCCGGATTCACATTGGTTTTGACGGGCCCACCCGACCAAAGTGTGCTTTCGTTCAGCTGGATCAGCTCCTGCTCGACCCCGCCGAACACCATTGCCCCGATATGTCCGTTTCCGACAGGCAAGGCTTCTACCCATTCCCTGGCCGGCTGGGCGTACCAAAGTTTAAGCGAATCAGGTTTTTGAGCAACAACTACTGAAACGCACCCACTGGAAACTATCATCCAGAGCGCGATTCTTCTAATCGCAATTTTCATCGGTTTTCGTGATCATTTTGTTTAAGGTCCTCTAATAGGGCATACTACCACCGCATTGGCCCGTAAAAGACGGCCAACTTAATACAATGATTGCTGTATCGGAAGCGCCGGTAGCATTATGCCAATTTTCCTTATTGAACTGCCAATAAATGATAGCGCGGCCCGTATGGCGCAAGGCTCAGGAAACAGGTCACTACGTTGCAAATGCTGCCTGGTATGCTGCGGGTGTCTTGCCGGTCACCTCTTTAAATTTTTTGTAAAAACAGGAGAAATTGTTGAAACCGCTGTCGTGACAAATTTGCTTGACACTCTTATCAGTGTCTATCAGCTTTCTGCATGCATGCCCAATGCGGATTTCGGTCAGAAACTGCGTAAAATGTTTACCGGTCCTGGATTTAAAGTAGCGGCAAAATGAATTCGGCGACAAGCCGGCCACCGCTGCCACATCTTCAAGGGTGATCTTTTTTCCGAAGTGTTTCAGGGCATAGTTGTAAATAGCATTGATCCGTTCATTTTCCGATTCGGCCGCCTCGTACCGAAAACCGATCGATGCCAGTGCGCTGCAATCCCCGGCCAGGCTGGCGTGATACAGGCATTCGAGCAGGGTGGTCAGCCGAAAGGGCCCTTCGGTTTGATCAAGTCTGCCGATCAGGACAGCGACGCTCTCACGGATGTCACCCGTCAGCAATAGGCCACGCTTCGCCTTTTCCAGCACTTTTCGAACACAGGCATTTTCGGGCAGCGATAAAAACTGGTCGCCCCAAAAATTTTCGGTAAAATGCACGACCGTGGCATATGGTCCGCCTGGATCGGCAGCCTCCGGCCGGTCATCGCAGTCGTAGTGCCAGTAATGCGGAAGATCCGACCCGACCAGCACCACATCTCCCGCCCCGAACCGCCGGATATTGTCACCAACAAACTGCGTACCGCTGCCACGGTGAAAATGGATCAGTTCCACCTCCGTGTGCCGGTGCCAGCGGCTGTTGATATTCGGGATCGCTTCCCGCCTCAAACTGAACGACCGGTTGGGCGAGTTTGCCACCTGCAAAAGTTGCGCTTCCATGCCTGAGTTGTTATTGTTGCTGTGTCAGTTGCTCGCCGGTCATTTGCTTCATGATTTTTTCCCGGTGCATCAAACCCCATTTTTGTAATTCCATCAGCACCGGGCCCAGTGTGATACTGTAATCGGTTAGAATGTACTCGATGCTGACCGGAAAGGTGTCGTGCACTTTCCGAATAAGAAAGCCGTTGAGCTCCAATTCCTTTAACTCGTTGGAAAGTACTTTTGCAGCGATTTTATCGACCGCTGTCCGAATTTCACCAAATCGCTTGTTCCCCTGAACCATGGCGATAATGATCGGCAGTTTCCATTTCCCATTCAGTACATAAAGGGCGTCCCGCACAGGTCCGAGCGCCAGGGTGCATTGAAGCGCTGTAATGCCCTCGGCCTCAAAATCGGTTGCCTGCATTTCGCGTGCCATCATTCATAAACAGTTAGGATTACTTAAAGGTTACCGGTTACCTTTGGGTAATCAGTAACCTTTGGAAACCAAAGGTAGCTACTTTTGACATGTATAAGATTTCTGTTTAAAAAAAATTAAATCATGTCAAAAACAATCGCAATTATTGGCGCGGGGCCAGGTGTTGGAATGGCGGTAGCGCGCCGGTTTGGTAGCAATGGCTTTAAGGTAGCATTGCTGGCACGCAGCCAGGCGAAGCTCGAAAAGTTGGTAGCAAGCCTGTCAGCAGAGGGAATCACGGCAGCGGGTTTTGCAGCCGATGTTATGGATCGGGAAGGACTGGCAACAGCCTTGCAGCAGGTTACTAATCGATTTGGCAGCATAG
>CAMLNK010000349.1 GCA_946481035.1 uncultured Dyadobacter sp.
GCTTCCTGAGCGGAAAAGCATTTTGTCGGAAAGGGAAACGTAAACTACGCCCTTTTTAACTTCGATCTGAACGTCCTCGTCGCTTACATCAGCCAATGAACGTTTCAGGTTCAGTACCAGCGCCATGTTCAAAGAATCTTTGTGCTGGATGCTCTTGTTCAGGTCGCGGATCTGGGCACCTTGCTGGTCCATCATCGCGAGTGACTTCTTGATGCTTTCCGAACCTTCTTTCGAGATTACCGAAAGGTCCGACATACGGTCAAGAAGGTTGTTGTTGTTCTTTTTAAGGAATTCAACCTGTTCTTCCAGCTCTTTCAATTTTGCATTTTTGCTGGTCAGTTCGTCATTTTTTGCCTTCAAATCATTATTTAAACCAGCAGTTCTGCTGTCACAATCATTCAGGTCGGCTCTTGCTTTGTCCAGTTGGATTTGGATCTCATTGGCTTGCTTCTGTGCGGAAAGCAACTTTTTCTTGCTGGCACATGAGCCCAGTACAAAGAGCATAGCAACGGCTAAAAGCGTTTGTTTCATAATCGTCAAAGGGTTGTTAAAAATAGATAAACACTGTTAAGTAAAACATTTGGTACAATACACTGATCGCTAACAATAATCGAGCCAGAGACATACGTCGCGACCCGGGGTGCTTTCAAAACGCAAAAGTACAAAAAAAGGGAAGAATGTCGTAGCGACACTTTCCCTTTTTCTATTTTATATTAACATGTTTCAGTACCGAATGTTCCAGTACGGGTTCCTGTGCGATTTCATACTATCATTAATGTAAGATCTCAGCATCTTGTCGTAGTCCGCCGTCGTGATCTTCTTACCCTTTATTTTCTTGGGAAGCTTAGCCTCGTCGGTGAGCTGCTTTTCCTCCACTTTAATAGCCGTAAAAACCACCTCGCCATCGTTCACACTCAGCTCCATGATCAGCCCCGGCAAGCCGAAATAGCGTTCCGGTCCGGTGTTGAATGCCAGATCGTTGGCAAACCAGGCAGTCAGTTTGGCATTACGAACGGTATCCTCGGCCTCGGCCATCATACACAGGTAGCCGTTGATCTCCTTGATTTTGTTCAATACTTTCCAGGAAGGGGCTTTCAGTGAATCTTCGATCACGAGCGTCTTACCGGCAAACTCCTCGATCTCCGTTTTGCGTTCGGTATCCTGGTTGCGGTAAATCATGAACTCGCTCACGCGGCCGCGCCATCCGCCGTCCGCTTCCGGCTCCATATCATTGTACTTGCTTTCCGAGGCAGTTGCAAACAGCTGCCCCTTGGTTTTATACCCCGTGTCCCAATTCTTCACGGTCGTCTTGATCCGGCTTCGCTCCTCCTCGGATAGGAAAGTCAGGCGGTCGTAGATCTTCGACCAGAAATGTTCTTTTTCATAAGTAACTACTATTCCTTCCTGCTGCGCAAATGCCGGCAAACTGCTCAGCAACAAACAAATCATCCAAAGCTTTTTCATATATACCTTTAAAATTTCGATCACTGATAATTAAAAACCTCCTCCTTTCCGGCGCACCGAATGCGACATCCCGCGCATGTTGTACGCGAAGCTCAGCATAAAGTAGCGCGCGAGCGTGCGTACCTGCTCCTGCGAAACGAAGTTCCCATATGCCGACTGCGAGATACCCCGGTTCTTGTTGAAAAGGTCGAATGCGGAAAGCCGAATCTCGCCCTTTTTGCTCTTCAACATGGTTTTGTAAAGCGAGAGGTTCAGGATCGGCATATCCTGGTTAAACCCGAAGCGATCGTTCACATACCGGTTGTAATTGAAACGGCTGTTGAAGTAAATGTCCTTGGGCAATTTGATATTCATTTCGGCACCGTAGAAGGAGTTTACGATTTTCTGGTTCTGGGCGCTGCTGAGCGAGTAGCGGGTGTCCGAAACATTCCAGTTGGCATTGGCGTAGACCGTGAATTTGTCGCTTGGTGTGAAATCCAGCCGCAAGCCTCCGTTGTAACCATTGCTCTTCGTATCATTAAGCTCACCATTGATGAACGTGAGGTTCTTGCCGTTGTTATAACCGACATTCATACTCAGGTTGCTCTTCGTTTTCACGATCGGGAAGCCGTAATGTCCGTAAATGTTGAAGTTACGGCCACCGCTGATGTTGGTAGGCTGGGTACGCGTCACCAGGTTTTCGTCAACCGTCTGGCTGTAAATGATCTGGTCCTTGTACTTGCTGAAATACGCCCCGAAAAACATCTGCGTAAACTTCGTCGCATTGAAGTGGTTGTACCCGATATTGAAAGAGTTGCTTTTCGTCGGCGACAAATTGGGGTTACCCATGGTAATGTACAGCGGGTTGCTGTTATCTACGATGGGCTGCAAATCGCGGATGTTAGGCTCCTGAACGGAGAAGTTGTAACCGCCGTAGAGGTAGCGGTTGTTTTTCAGGTTGTAATTCAAAGAAACATTCGGTACCCAGTTGGTAAACCGGCGATCAACCGTCGTGCGGGTGGGGTCTTCCTGGTTCACGGCAAACTTTCCTTCCATATGGATTTGCTGCAAGCCGATGCCTCCGAGGAGGTTCAATCCATTGTAGGAATAGCGAAGCGAAGTTCCCCCGCGGTGGTAAGTGGTATTGTTGGTGTAGTACCGGCTCAGGTTCAGATTTCTTACCGCGCCGCCTTCGTTGTTGTCGAATACGTCGCGATCCACTTCGTCCTTTTTCAGGCTGAAATTGTAGAATGTTTCGAGCACAAACTTCTTGGACAATGGCTCGGTAAATAACACGCTGCTTTTCAGTTGGTTCCGCAAGCTTTGGGTATGGTTCGTCTGATTGATATTCAGCACGCTGTCGGGTACGGTTTGCGACGACCGGAAAAACTGGTTTTTCGACCGCTGCCGCACATCCCCTTCCGAATTGTTGACATTGTAACCCGCACTTAGCGCGAAATTCCGGCCTTTTTTCTTGAATTTAAGTCGGTAAATGGCGGTGTTGGCAATGGCGAACGAGTTAAAATCCGAGAAGTTGGTAATGTCACTCATGTTCGAAAGCTGGGTCGAATCCTGCACGCCGCGGAAATATTCCTGATGGCTGCGGTAATCGGCCGTACCATTACCGAACCGGAAATTGGACAACACCACGAGCGTATTGTTGGAATCCAGCGTCTTTTCAAAACGCACACTTCCGCGGTGGTTCTGGTTCGAGTTCAACCGCCCGTTGGTATCCAGCTTGGTAAATGCCGAGTTGGTCAGGAAGCTGGTCTGCCGGGAAGTCGCGTCCAGGTCCTGGGTATTCTTGTTGTAATAGTAGCTGGTGTTGAACTTCGTTTTCTTCGTATCGAAATTGTAGTTCGCCCCGCCGGCCCAGTTCTTATTAAAACCGCGATTCTGCGAGCCGCTACCGGCCTGGATCGTGAGACTCTCCTCGTCCCCGCCGCCGAAAGAGATATACCTGCCTCCATTGAAGCCAAAATCGCCGTCATCGCCCCAGTTAAACGACTGGCTGCCTTTAAAATCCTGGTAATCGTCCCACGACATGCCGCCCTGGTTGGTATTATTTCCCAGCCCGATGAACGAAAACTGGTTCTTTTCATTAAAACGGTTGTAATTGATTTTTCCTTCCAACCGCTTTTCTGTTCCGATACCCGCAGCGACCTTACCAAAACCACCTTTCTTGTGGCTGTCTTTCAGTTGCAGGTTCAATGTCTTTTCATGCTTGCCATCGTCCACACCGGTCAGCCGCGACTGCTCTGTCTTTTCATTAAATACCTGCACTTTTGAAATGGCCTCCGCCGGAAGATTCTTGGTCGCGGCCTTGGTATCGTCGCCAAAAAAGCGCTTACCGTCTACCGTTACACGTTTGACGGTTTCGCCCTGTGCTTTGATAGTCCCGTCCTGATCGACCTGCATTCCGGGCAACCGCCGGATCAGGTCCTCGACGTTCGCACCTGGCGGTACTTTGAATGCCTTGGGATCATATTCGATGGTATCGCCACGGATACTCAATGGCGCCCTGAATGCCTTGACAACCACCTCGTAGAGATTCTGATCCATAAAGGTCATCTTAATGTTGCCCATATCGGTCACATCGCCGTCGTTGGGCCTCACATCGTGCTGGTAGGGCAGATAGCCTACATAGGTGATTTTCAGCAGGTAATTACCTCTTTTCAATCCCTTAAATTCAAATGAGCCCTGCTTGGAAGTCCGCATGAAATTGACGAGGGTGGAATCCTTGGGAGTAAGCAGCATTACTGTCGCTTCGGGAAGGCCGGCCCCCACGGTGTCGGCCACGACACCCTTTAACGTAAATCGCCCTCCGGTCTGCGCGTGCGCAGCGAGCATGGGAAGGCATAAACACAACAGAAGTAGGATTTTTTTCAAGGCTAGTCTTGGTGGTTATGTGAGTAGAGGTTTGTAACTGGGGCACTACATTTCTGCAATTATATAGAATGCAAATCAAGTTTACAACTAAAAATATAGTTAAAACTTGATTTTATATGGAATTGAGAATTATTTAACTTTTATTAAGAATAACAACTGTGAAAGTACTCTTTTTGGTATATATAAGTTACTTTAATTCGATAAATTTTTTGTTAAATTATCTCCGGCTGGATTTCATTGACCATATTTGCCCTCTAGTTCATAAGTTTTAGTGTTGAAATGAAAAGTATCGGAGTAATATCAGACACACACGGCTACCTGGATGAACGCATTTTCGATCATTTTGCCAACTGTGACGAAATATGGCATGCAGGCGATATAGGCTCGACGGAGATCGTCGAGCAGTTACAGGCTTTCAAGCCGACCCGCATTGTTTTTGGAAATATCGATACGCCTCAGGTGCGTGCGCTCACGCACGAGAACCTGCATTTCGAAGTAGAGGGGTTCAGGGTGTGGATTACCCACATAGGCGGCGCGCCTCCGCGCTACAACCCGCAGGTAATGCCGACGTTGAAGTCGCATACACCCGATATTTTCGTTTGCGGCCATTCCCACATCCTCCGGGTAATCCGCGACAAGTCTTTGAACAATATGCTGTATATCAACCCCGGCGCTGCGGGACGTGAAGGGTTTCACAAGTTCCGCACGCTGCTCCGCTTTAACCTCCACGAAGGGCTGATCAGCCAGATGGAAGCGATCGAGCTGGGGAAGCGGGGGGCGTTGTCTTAGTCAGGGGGCAGAAGTGGTCAGGAATGGTCAGGGATAGTCAAGGGTAGTCAGGTATTGTCATGTGTGGTCAGGTGTGGTCAGGTATTGTTAGGAATGGTCAGGAATGGTCAAGTGTAGTCAGGTATTGTCATGTGTGGTCAGGTATTGTTAGGAATGGTCAAGGTAGTCAGAAGTGGTACCTGACAATAAATGACCACTCATGACCACACCGACAATACATGATCCCACATGACAACACATGACCGCACATGACAATACATGACCACACATGACCACACATGACCACACCTGACAGCATCGCATCGATCGGCGATCAAAACGTCACCTTAACTGTCTTCGTCTCGCTGCCGCGCAGTAGTACCGCCTCAACGGTCTGCCCTTTTTCGT
>CAMLNK010000350.1 GCA_946481035.1 uncultured Dyadobacter sp.
AGCACCTGCGGGAACTACCACACCGGCTGCTACTCCTGCCGACACTGCGAAGAAATAATCCAGGCGATAGCCAAAAAGAAAATCCTGCGACCAACATCGCAGGATTTTTTTATGCCCACCCAATATTTAATACGACATTTCGGACTCCTGGTTTTAAGCTACATTGATCTCCCGCAGCATCAACCGCTCAGCCACGGGCAGCAGCGTTTCGTGCAAGGGATATTCGTATTTGGATTCCACTACGTAGGTAGCCGGGTTCGGCATGGCGCGGTTCCGTTTCGTCAGATCGACTTTGACCTGGGCGATCGTGTTCCCGATGCCGATACGCACCGTATCCACATACACGGTTTTCAAATACCGCTCCTTTAATGCATTGTACAACGCGAGCTGGTACTGGAAAATGCTCACCAGCGGCTGGAATGTATGCAAAAACAGCAGGTACCCCTCCTGCAAATGCAATGGCACTATGCCGACAGGCGACACGCGCACATTCTCCTCTACTTCCGAAAACCGCTCCGAACCTTCTTCGATAGATCGTGAAAAACGCGGGATAGCGAAATCGAGAATGTAGTTCAGATCCGACATAAACGGATCGTCCTGGTGAGTCTCCTCGTACTGCAACTGCCAGGTTTTGACGTCGATACCTGTCAGATTTTTGGGTAAACCTGTCCTGATCCTGCTTTTATTATCCTGGATGCTGACACAGGCGTCGAGGTGCAGCTTTAATTCTGGCAGACAAGGATGCAATCGGTTGTGTGTGAACTGGTCCCGAACGTGCTGGAAGTACGCCATCAGCACATATTTTTTGTATTCAAAATCAAAAATTCCTTCGGTAAGCCAGTTTTTATCGAGCTCTGACATAGGGGTTTTCAATTTGGTGCCGATAAAATTTAGTGAATTCCGTCGCTGAAAGCAAGATTTCAGCATTCCTGACACGCAAATGACATTATAGTACTATAACGACTGGACGAAGTACAAATTTGTCACACTTGCCGGAAAAAATGTCAGAGCAAAGCGGCTGGCACAGATTGTGCTATCGGGATGGAAGTCTAATCATTACTGACAATTAAAATAAACGTTTAATATTTATGTCAACTTTAGCAGAAATACAAGTGAATGTACAACCGCTAGCTGACCGCGTTCTGATCGAACCTGCCCCAGCCGAAGAAAAAACAGCATTTGGTATCATTATCCCTGATACTGCAAAGGAAAAGCCACAACGCGGAACCGTATTGGCAGTAGGCCCCGGTAAAAAAGACGAGCCGCTTACAGTAAAAGTTGGAGATACCGTATTGTACGGTAAGTACTCAGGCACTGAATTGGCATATGAAGGAAAAGACGTCCTGATTATGCGCGAGTCGGATATCTACGCTATCGTAGGTTAATCTACAACACTCAAATTCAACAGTTTCTCTTAAAGTTTTTCAAATTAAAACAGTTATGTCTAAGAAAATATTTTTTGACACAGAAGCACGCGATAAAATCAAAAAAGGCGTGGACACCCTGGCTGACGCCGTTAAGGTTACATTGGGACCTCGCGGTCGTAACGTGGTAATCGACAAGAAATTCGGTTCTCCAAGCATCACTAAGGATGGTGTTACTGTTGCCAAAGAAATCGACCTGAAAGATCCTATCGAAAACATGGGAGCTCAGCTCGTGAAAGAAGTAGCATCCAAAACTGCTGACTCAGCGGGTGACGGTACTACTACTGCTACTGTATTGGCACAGGCGATCTACTCGATCGGTGTGAAAAACGTAGCGGCCGGCGCTAACCCAATGGACCTGAAACGCGGTATCGACAAAGCGGTTGGTACTATCGTGAAAGACCTGGAAGGCCAAAAGAAAAACATCTCTACTTCCAAAGAAATCGCTCAGGTTGCAACTATCTCTGCAAACCATGACGAGGAGATCGGTAACATGATCGCCGAAGCGATGGAAAAAGTAGGTAAAGAAGGCGTTATCACCGTTGAAGAGGCTCGCGGAACTGAAACAGAAGTTAAAACTGTGGAAGGTATGCAGTTCGACCGTGGTTACCTGTCTCCATACTTCGTAACCAACACCGAGAAAATGGAAGCTGAACTGGAACGTCCGTTCATCCTGATCTCTGAGAAGAAAGTTTCTTCTATGAAAGAGCTTCTTCCAGTGTTGGAAGCAGTTGCACAAACCGGCCGTCCTTTGCTTATCCTTGCAGAAGACGTTGACGGAGAAGCATTGGCTACATTGGTAGTTAACAAAATCCGCGGTGCATTGAAAGTAGCTGCTGTTAAAGCCCCTGGTTTCGGTGACCGTCGTAAAGCAATGCTGGAAGATATCGCTATCATCACTGGCGGTACTGTTATCAGCGAAGAGCGTGGTTTCAAATTGGAAAACGCTACTTTGGACTACCTCGGTACTTGCGAAAAAGCGATTATCGACAAAGACAACACAACTTTGGTTAACGGAAGCGGTGCATCTGAAGACATTCAGGCACGTGTGAACCAAATCAAAGCGCAGATCGAAAACACTACATCCGACTACGATCGCGAAAAACTTCAGGAGCGTCTGGCGAAACTGTCAGGCGGTGTAGCTATCCTTTACATCGGTGCTGCTACTGAGGTTGAAATGAAAGAGAAAAAAGACCGCGTTGATGACGCCCTTCACGCAACACGCGCTGCGGTAGAAGAAGGTATCGTTGCAGGTGGTGGTGTAGCGTTCATCCGCGCAACTGCTTCCCTCGATGGCCTGAAAGGCTCTAACGAAGACGAAACAACTGGTATCAACATCATTCGTGCTGCGCTCGAAGCTCCTTTGAGAACGATCGTTTCTAACGCTGGTGGTGAGCCTTCGGTTGTGATCAACAAAGTGAAAGATGGTTCAGGTGCTTTCGGTTACAACGCGAAAGACAACACTTACCAAGACCTTTTGGAAGCTGGTATCATCGATCCTAAGAAAGTATCCCGTCTGGCTCTTGAAAACGCAGCATCTATCGCTGGTCTGTTGTTGACAACAGAATGCGTTATCGCTGACGAACCGGAAGAAGCTCCTGCGGCAGGTGGCCACAGCCACGGCGGCGGAATGGGCGGCATGATGTAATCAGTGCCTCCGTTTCTTCGGAACATATAAAAAGCGGCTGTCAGGTAACTGGCAGCCGCTTTTTTTGTTGTAAGTGTTAAATGTATTATGCCAAATGCTGGACCATTAATCCATCCTGCATCACCAATCTTCTATCTGCCATTTCGGCCAGCTCCTCATTGTGCGTCACAATGATAAATGTCTGTCCTGTCTCATCCCGCAGCTTGAAAAATAGCTGATGCAAATCCAACGCATTATGTGAATCGAGGTTACCGCTTGGTTCGTCGGCCAAAACAATCGCCGGCCGATTCAACAATGCACGGGCTACGGCCACGCGCTGCTGTTCGCCGCCGGAAAGCTGAGAAGGCAAATGATCCATTCGTCCGCCGAGACCGAGCAGTTCGAGCAGTTCCTTAGCACGTGCCTGAATGTCCTTTTCATTCACATTACCATTGATATAACCCGGCATACACACGTTTTCCAATGCGGTGAACTCCGCCAGCAGGTTATGGAACTGGAAAATGAAACCGATCTTCTCATTCCGGAACCGCGCGAGCTCCTTATCCTTTTGCGTGAAGACATTTTCGCCGTCAATAAAGACTTCTCCCTGCTCCGGCCGGTCGAGGGTTCCGAGGATGTGCAGGAAGGTACTTTTTCCCGCGCCGGACGGCCCGACGATCGCTACTACTTCTCCCTTTTTGACTTCGAGATCAATGCCTTTTAAAACCTGCAATGAACCGTAAGTACGCCTGATCCCGCTCGCCCGAAGTAGCTCCATATTGAAAAGATAATTGCGTCGAAAACTCGCCCGTTTTGATTAAATGCTTAATTTGCCGTGAAAATACCAATTTACTTTTATACTCATGAATATTCACGAATATCAAGGCAAAAGCGTTCTTAAAAAATACGGTGTGCGTATTCAGGAAGGCCTCGTAGCCGACACTCCGGATAAGGCGGTAGAAGTTGCACGTGAGCTCAGCCAGCAGACAGGCACCAAGTGGTATGTTGTAAAATCCCAGATCCACGCAGGTGGCCGTGGAAAAGGTCGCATCGTCGGCAGCGAACAGCGCGGTGTGGCATTGGCTAAGTCGGTTGAAGATGTCAGGACCATCTCCAACAACATCCTGGGCAAAGTATTGGTAACGCACCAGACGGGTGCAGAAGGCAAACGAGTAAACAAAGTCCTGATTGCAGAAGACGTATACTACCCAGGCCCAAGCGAGCCGAAAGAATATTACCTGTCGATCCTGCTGGATCGCGCCAGAAACTGCAACGTGATCATGGCCAGCACCGAAGGCGGTATGGACATTGAAGAAGTAGCAGAACATACTCCTGAGAAAATCATCAAAGAATGGATCGATCCTAAGGTTGGATTGCAGCCGTTCCAGGCTCGTAAAGTGGCATTCGCGCTTGGTCTGGAAGGTGACGCATTCAAGGAAATGGTGAAATTCATTTCTGCATTATACAAAGCTTACGTAGAAAGCGACTCGTCGATGTTCGAAATCAACCCGGTTTTGAAAACATCCGACAACAAAATCCTCGCCGTAGATGCCAAGGTGGATCTGGACGACAATGCGTTGTACCGTCACCCTGAACTGGCTGAAATGCGCGATACCAACGAAGAAGATCCATTGGAAGTAGAAGCAGGTGCCAACAACCTGAACTACGTGAAACTGGACGGAAACGTAGGTTGTATGGTAAACGGAGCCGGTCTGGCGATGGCGACCATGGACTTGATCAAACTTTCGGGCGGTGAGCCTGCCAACTTCCTCGACGTAGGCGGTGGCGCGAACGCACGTACGGTAGAAGCTGGTTTCCGTATCATCCTCAAAGACCCGAACGTAAAAGCGATCCTGATCAACATCTTCGGGGGTATCGTTCGTTGCGACCGTGTTGCTGCGGGTGTAGTTGAGGCTTACAAAGCGATCGGCGAAATTCCGGTGCCTATTATCGTTCGTCTGCAAGGAACCAACGCGGAAGAAGGCGCTCGCATCATCAACGAATCCGGTCTGAAAGTATATTCAGCGATCGAATTCAAAGAAGCAGCTGCAAAAGTTTCTGAGGTTCTGGCTGAGCTGGGCGTTTAAGGAACTGTAATATATCAAAGCAAAACCCCTGAGCGGCCACGTTCAGGGGTTTTCACTTTTAATGCCCGCTGTTTTCAGCCTAAAATAAAATACAAAACCATCGTCGCTGCGAAACTGGCGACGCCTTGCAACCCTGTCAGAATGGTATGCGTGCGGTAGGTATCTTTGGCAGAAATGCCGGTGAATTGTGATACAACCCAGAACCAGGCGTCGTTTGTATGCGAGACGATCATCGCGCCGCTGCCGACTGCCATCACTACCAATGTTATTTGAACGGGCGTTACAAAACCGAGTGATGCCAGTAGTGGCGCCAGGATGCTCGTGGTGAGTACCATGGCGGATGTTGTAG
>CAMLNK010000351.1 GCA_946481035.1 uncultured Dyadobacter sp.
AGCATTGTACCCAATTCTTCCTTTACCAGAAGAATCGCGAACCTGAACCTGAATGCATTTCTGGGCAAAAAATTGAGCATTGAAACGGTTGTTCAGTACAATATCGAGAACGGCCACAACCGTCCGAAAGTTGGTTATGCGGATTACAACCCGCACTGGGCCACTTACCTGGTTGCAAACACCGTGGATATCAGAAGTCTCGCTCCGGGCTACGACGCGGTTACCGGCAAAGAAGTTGAATGGAACCCCGTACCGGCCGCACCGAACCCTTATTTCGTGATCAACAAGTTTATCAATGAAGATCAGAAAAACCGTTTCCTCGGTCAGGCCAACATTAAATATGACATCCTCGACAACCTGTTCATCAAAGGAAGCGTAAGCCGCGATTACTACAACTTCAACTATGAGTTCGTAGTACCTACCAATAACGCCTACCAGCCGCTGGGTACCTACGAAGCGAAGAAAGTAACCTCGTCGGAAACCAACGGAATGCTGACGCTGAATTACTCGAAAGACTTCTCCGAAGACCTGAACTTCTCGGCATTGGTGGGTGGCAACATGCAAAGAAGCATTTATGACCAGACTGCCTTCAACGGTTCAGAATTCACGATCCCTGGCTTTTACAGCTTCACGAACCTCGCAACATCTACCGTGGTGCCTACTTACAACAAAAGCGCCATCAACTCCATCTTCGGATCTGCCGATTTGGGTTACAAAGGCTTTGCGTACCTGACCTTGTCGGGTCGTCAGGACTGGTTCTCGGTGTTGAACAGCAAAAGCAATAGCATTTTCTACCCTGCCGTTGGTGGTTCGCTGATCCTCTCCGAAGCTTTCAACCTGCCAACAGTGGTAAGCTTCGCGAAACTACGTGGTTCGTGGGCACAAGTGGGCGGCGCAAACGTGCTTCCGTACCAGATCTACCAAAGCTATGCGATGGCAGTAGGTGGCCACAACGGACGTCCGGTTCAGCAGCTTTCGTCGGCAGTGGTACCAAACCCCGATCTGAAACCACTTACTTCGACTACCTATGAAGCGGGTATCGAAGCGAAATTCCTGCAAAACCGCTTGGGAATCGATCTTACGCTCTACAACCGCAAGACCACGAACGACATCGTGCAAAGCAATATCGCGGCGACGTCCGGTTACACTTCCGCCTTGCTGAACGTGGGCGAGCTGAGCAACAAGGGGATCGAGCTGTTGCTGACAGGAACTGCGATCAAACAGAATAATTTCCTGTGGGACATCAGCTACAACATGGCTTACAACAAAAGCGAGATCATCAAACTGGCCGATAACCTTCCTTCCCTAAGCATCGGAACGGGTGTAGGCGGTGGTTTGATCAACAACGTGGTGGGCGGTACGTACGGTGAGGTTTGGGGTTACAACAAATTGAAAGATGCAAACGGAAATACCGTGTTCAACACCGCCAGCGGTTACGCGGTACGTGGTAACCTCGAAAAACTGGGTAACGGTACGCCTCCGCTGACCATGGGTATCACCAACAATTTCAAATACAAAAACTTCTCGCTGAACATCCTCATCGACGGCAAGTTCGGAAGTGTGGTTTATTCCAACATGTACCAGTACGCCTACCGCTTCGGTTTGCCGAAAGAAACACTTCCTGGTCGTGAAACAGGCTTGACCGTGACCGGTGTAACGCCAGAAGGTGCTCCATTCAGCAAAACCTGGGAGAAGAAAGACATTGATACTTACTATGACAATGACAAGAACTACACGGGCATTTTCACGTTCAACAACGATTTCGTGAAACTGCGCCAGATTATCCTGAGCTACAACCTGCCTGTCGCGAAGATATTGGGAGGTAAGCTGCAGTCGGCTTCTGTTTCGATCGTGGGACGTAACCTTGCCTTGCTTTACAAAGACAAGCGCAATAAATACTTCGATCCTGAATCGAGCTATACCAACGGTAATGCGCAGGGGCTGGAAGCATTTGGTGTACCCAGAACCAGAAACATCGGCGTAAACCTGACAGTGAAGTTTTAATCATTCAAAATTCCAGTGACGATGAACAAATTCCTGAAACTTTTATATATGGCCCCGATGGCCCTCTTCATCTCCTCCTGCGATAACAATTTCGAGGAAATGAATGTGAACCCCAACGCATCCAGAGATGTCGTACCCGGCTTCCTTTTCACCCGGGCACAGCTGACTACGGTGAGCAACAACTTCACCGGCGGGGCCTACCTGACCATCGGACAGTCGATGCAGCATTTCGCGACTTACAAGGAAGTGCCTGCGGCAGGTGACAAGTATTTCAATTACACCTACTCAACCGGAAACTGGGCATTGTTTGGCGGCGACCCTGCGACGGCCGGAGCCGTAATCGATCTCGCCCAGGTCATCGACGCGCTGAAAACCTCGCCGGATAACGTGAACAAAACGTCGGTTTCGCGCATTTGGAGAGCATACCTGTACCACCGCCTCACAGACCTTTACGGCGACATCCCATACACGGACGCCGGAAAGGCCCTTACGGATAAGAACTTCACTCCTAAGTATGACACGCAGGCCTTTATCTATGCCGACATGCTCAAAGAGATCGAAGAATCCATTGCCGCATTCGACGTCAGCAAGCCTACCTTCGGCACTGCCGACCTGATTTACGGCGGAAATGTGGCGCAATGGAAAAAGTTCGGCTATTCGCTTATGCTGCGCCTCGGTATGCACCTGACCGAAGTGGACCCTGCTATGGCTGAAACCTGGGTGAAGAAAGCGATCGCTGGCGGTGTAATCACCGCTGACGCGGACCTGGCGAAGATCGACTACGTGGACGGCTCCATCACCGCGAGTCGCAATTTCATCTCCGCCGGATTGATGAGCACCGATTACGTATCTCCCGGTGGCGATAACGTGGAAGGCGGCAAGTTTGCCAAAACGCTGATCGACCATCTGAAAACCACAAGCGATCCGCGTCTGAATGTGATTTCAGTGATATGGACCAAAGCATCCGATAAAGCCCCTTACGTGGCCGACACGGCTACCGCATTGCAAAAAGGGATGCAAAATGCCGCTTTCAACGGCCTTCCTGCCAATTTCGATCAATACTCGGAGCCTAACCCTGCGACGATCTTGAAATACAATGCACCATTGCTCGTTATGACCCCTGCTGAAATACACCTGTTGCTCGCAGAGGCCAACTTGAGAGGCTGGTACAGCGGCGCTACGGCCGAGGCATCCTACAACACTGCGGTTACTTCCGGTCTGAAACAATGGGCATTATTCGGAACGGCCGGTATCATTTCCGATGCCAAAATCGCCGCTTACCTGAGAGCGAACCCATTCAATGCGACCGGAACGACAGCACAGAAAATGGAGCAGATCGGTACGCAGAAATGGGTATCCCTCCTGCTGGAAGACGAATACGAGATCTTCGCCAACTGGCGCCGCACAGGCTATCCCAAGCTGACGCCGACCAACTATCCGGGTAACCTCACCGGCGGCCAGATCCCGACCCGCTTCGTGATCCCCGATACGGAGGAGCAATACAATAAAGAGAATTTTTACGAGGCTCGTACCCGCCAGGGCGGCACCAACACGCTTTCGAGCAAAGTTTGGTGGGATAAATAAGCGGAATTTATGCGCTGTTTGCCTGTGAAGTAAATGACCGATACGGATTGCCGACCAAAATCGGCAGTCCGTATCGCTTTTTAAGCCTGAAATTTTTCGATCTGTGAATGAGGTATTTCAATGCGTTTTTTTGTCTTAACCATAATAGTTCTTTCCTAAACCAAAACCCATGATCAAAAAAGTATTCATTGCCGCCGCCCTCTTCTGTTCTGCCGGTTTTGCCGCCCAGGCTCAGAAGTATTCGATCGTCATCAAAGGCGGTCATGTGATTGACCCCAAAAACAATATCAACAGCATCATGGACGTCGCGCTGAAAGGCGACACGGTAATGCTCGTTGCCAAAAACATCGACGCCAAGGAAGGCGTGCAGGTGGTAAATGCGAAAGGCCTTTTTGTAACACCGGGCCTGATCGACATGCACTCGCACAATTTCTTCGGCACCAAAATGGACCAGACTTACAGCAACGGTCCGAATGCCCTCCCACCCGATGGCTTCACATTCCGCACCGGCGTTACCACAGTAGTGGATGCGGGCTGTGCGGGTTGGAAATCCTTCCCCGATTTCAAGAAACAAACCATCGACGCTTCCCGCACCCGCGTACTCTCCTTTCTGAACATTGTAGGCGAAGGCATGCGCGGCGGTACTTACGAGCAGAATGTCGAGGATATGGACGCTGCCGCAACGGCCAAAGTCGCGAAAGAATATCCTGAATACATTGTGGGTATCAAACTCGCCCACTTCAACGGCTACAACTGGGCGCCTACCGACCGCGCCGTGGAAGCAGGTAAGCTCGCCAACATCCCGGTCATGATCGATTTCGGTGGCAGCCAGCCGGTGTTGCCCATTGAAGAACTTTTCATGAAACACCTCCGCCCCGGCGACATTTTCACGCACTGCTTTGGCCAGCTCGCCAGCCGCGAGCCGATCGTGGATGTAAAAGCGGGCAAAGTGAAGCCATTCGTGTATGAAGCACGCAAGAAAGGCATCATTTTCGACGTGGGTTACGGCGGCATCAGCTTCGCATTCTCGCAGGCGATCCCGGCCATCAAAACCGGTTTTTATCCCAACACCATCAGCACCGACATCCACACCGGCAGTATGAACAACGCCATGAAGGACATGCTGAATGTGATGTCTAAATTCCTCGCTATGGGTATGGACCTGCCGGCGGTGATCAAGGCCAGTACCTGGGCTCCTGCACAAGCCATTCACCGCGAGGAGCTGGGTAACCTTTCCGCAGGCTCGCGTGCGGATGTATCCGTGCTGCGCGTGCTCGACGGCAAGTTCCAGATGAACGACACCGGTACATTCGGTTTCTTCGATTATACGGGCGCCAAAGTACAGGGCAAGCAGAAACTCGAAGCCGAAGTGACGATCCGCGCGGGTAAAGTGGTGTACGACCTGAATGGACTGACTAACCCTATCGTGGTTTCAAGAAGATAATCTGAAAAGGGAGCCCTGGGCGATGTAACCGGACAGGGCTCCCATTGATATTTTACCTAATTTTACCTACTCAATATATTCCTGCCGCACATTTTCTTGTCTTATGAAACTACCGATTCTCTCTTTAACGACGATCCTGACCCTAACCCTCGGAGGCCTGCAAACCGCGAAGGCGCAGACCATGCCGAAAGAAGAACTGATTTTCCTGACCTCCGAATGGAAAGGCGAGCGCTTCCCCGACGGCCGCCCGAAAATCTCCGACGACCTCGTCCGCCGCGCAAAGGACATCAATATCGAAGAAGCCTGGGTAGTACTCAAAAACGAAGGCTATAACTGCCAGTTCGAGGGCAACTGGAAAATCGTACACCCCGACGTGGTAATCGCAGGCCGGGCATTGACGGCGCAGTATATGCCCTCACGCCCGGATATCGAAAAGAATATCAAAGACCGCGGTG
>CAMLNK010000352.1 GCA_946481035.1 uncultured Dyadobacter sp.
CATCAAGAACAACGTCATCACGCACGCGGTCGAATGGCCGATGCGGTTCAGCAGTCAATGGCGGATGTCGCTGCTATTTATGATCTCGGGTGCGGGCGTCTACTTCGCGCTCGGCAGCCGCGGGCCGGCTGCTTTTCTGAAAGAACGTTTTGTACGGATTTTCATACCACTCGTTTTCGGAATGTTTGTGATCGTGCCGCCGCAGATCTTTTTCGAGCGGCTCACGCAAGGTCAGACTTACGGTTACGACGATTTTTACAAAACCGTATTCCAATTTGTGCCCTACCCGCAAGGACGTTTTAGCTGGCACCATTTGTGGTACCTGGTCTATATTTTCTGCTATTCGCTGCTCGGGCTTCCGTTGTTGCTTTTGCTGCGCCGCTATACCGGTTTTACGCAACGCGTGGCGGCATTCTTCGATAATCCATGGACTTTGATAGTCTTGCCGGTGCTCTGGCACGTTGCCGGAAGCCTTCTGCTGGGGGAACGTTTCCCGACCACTCATAACCTGGTAAGGGATTGGAACGAGCATTTTCACGATTTTACCCTTTTTGTGACGGGTTTCGTACTCTGTACGCAAACCCGCTTCTGGGATACGCTTCAAAAATACCGGCGCCTGTCGCTGGGCATCTGGATTACCCTTACCATCGCCCTGTATGCATATTACTGGACGGTCGACCGGGACATGAATGCGGCGCAATGGCTCGTGTATGACCTCATTAAAACAACCAATGCGTGGTGCATTCTGCTGTCGATTTTCGGGTATGGATATACCTACCTTCAATTTTCCAACCCATTCCTGAAATATGCCAATGAGGCGGTGTACCCGTTTTACATCCTGCATCAGACGGTGATCATTTGCCTGGCCTATCCGCTGATCAATGCTCCGGTGCATTGGTTTGTGAAGTTCGTTTACCTGTGCATAGCCACATTCGTGATCTGCCTGGGTACATATCATTTCCTGATCCGAAGAAGTAATATGCTGCGGGTATTGTTTGGCATGAAAGCAATGAAACGACGGAAAATGGGTGAATCTGTGGCGCCTATTTCTTCAATATCTTGAACTCCACACGGCGGTTCTGTTGCTGACCTTCCGGTGTATCGTTTTTAGCGACTGGCTTGGTTTCGCCGTAACCCTTGCTGGCAATGCGGTCGGGTTCGATACCTTTTCCGATCAGGTATTCGCGCACGGTGTCGGCCCGTTCCTGGGAGAGATTGATGTTGAATTCGGCGCTACCGGTGTTATCGGTGTGTCCGCCGAGTTCGATGGCGAGCGTTTTATTTTCCTGCATTGAAATGGCAATGCGGTTCAGCTCGGGGAACGATTCGTCACGGAGCGTGGCTTTTCCGGTGGCAAAGAAGATGTTGTTAAGCCGCACGATCTGCCCTTCTTCGATCGGGATCAGTTTCAGTGATTTGTTCGCGATTTCCCTGAACCCTTTTTTGCCGTTGCTGGTGGAGTCGGTAAGGTCAATGTTTTCGCCCTCTGCGATAAAATTAGGCGCTACGGCCCGCCAGCTGTATTTGTTGCCGTATGGAAGCACGAGTTTATATTCTCCGGTGGTTGGATTCGTTGTAGCGGTTCCTACTTCTTCGCCGGTGGCAAGGTCCTCGTAAACGATCGTCGCTTCAACAGGCTTGCCGGTTTTTGAATCGATCACTTTTCCGCTGATCATCACAACCGGATCCGACGGTGGCACCACAGCGGCGATCGGAGCTTCCGTCGAATCAGCCGGCGAAGGTTTGGGTTGCAGGTTGTAGCGGACAATGTCGCCTTTGCCTTCGGTATCCTTGAAAGAAACCATGTAGGCGAAATCGCCCAATGCAGAAATGGTATAGTAAGCGTCATAGCCGTCGGTATTGATAGCCTGGCCGAGATTTACAGGCCTGCTCCACCTTTTCCAGGATTTGTCGATGCGCTTGCTGTAATAAATGTCGTTGCTGCCCTGGCCGCCCTTCCGGTCACTGGAAAAATAAAGGGTCACGCCGTCGGGTGCAAGGAAAGGAGTTGTTTCGGTAAAATCTTCGGTATTGATTTCAGGGCCGAGGTTCAAGGGTTTCGACCAGCTGCCGTCTTTTTGCTTGAAACTCACGTATAAATCATCGACTTTACTGTTTTTCTTCTCGCTGAAAGACATGACGAGCACTTTCCCGTCATTGGAAAGATACCCGCAGTCGAACTGGCCTTTGCTCAGTTTGGTATAACCCGGAATGTCCAGCTTACCCGGAGCGGACCAGCCTCTGGCTGTTTTTTTACTGGTTGAAAAACCCCGTGTCTCGTAAGTGCCGTTTTTGTAAGCCCCTTTGATCAACAAGGTATTGCCGTCGGGGGTAATGCTGTAAAGGCTGTTATAATCCTCTTTGTTGAGTGGAGAGGGCAGCCTGCGTGCAGGCGTCCATTGGTTGTTTTTAAGTTCCGAAAACCAGATATCCTGGCTGCCTTTCGGCCCGTGCGTGTTCTGCGGATGGCTTACCCGTGAAAAATAGATCGTCTTGCCGTCGGGGGAAATGATCGGACTGATCTCATTGTATTCGGTGTTGACCGATTTTCCGAGGTTTTCCAGCTGCGCGTGGGCGCAAAAGGAAGTGACAACCGCAATGGCTAATAGGCAGAAAGCACGCATTGTTCTGACAGGATGGCTAGTTTTTATCTACATACAACGACCCGTCCAGCGGCTTATTTTCCGCGTTTTGTAAACGGAAGGTTTCCATTTTTTCCAGGAGCGTTGCAGGGTCTTCCGCAACCACCAAAAGTTGGCGTTTATCGGGCCGTAAAAAGCCTTCTTCCACCATTTTGTCGAGTTGCAGAAGCAAAAAATCGTAAAATCCGTTGACGTTCAAAAGGCCGACCGGTCCGTGGAATATTTGAAGCTGCGCCCAGGTCAGGATTTCGAAAAGCTCGTCCAAAGTACCATAGCCGCCGGGTAATGCAACGACACCGTCGGTCATTGACACCATTTTGGCTTTGCGCTCATGCATCGTGTCGACGAAATGCAGCTCCGACAACGTCTTATGTGCCACTTCCAGTTTGGCCAGGAAGTTCGGGATAATGCCCGTCACAAACCCGGCGTTGTCCATCGCGCCGTCGGCTACGCGGCCCATCAGGCCCATATTGCCACCTCCGTAAATGAGTTTAATGTTCCGCTTGGCCAATGCTACGCCCAATTCGTAAGCGGCTTCGGCATACAGCGCCTTCTTTCCCGGGTTTGAACCGCAGTATACAACTATGGATTGCATCGGATTATCGGATAAATGTGGAGGCCGGGCCCCGGCAGGTTATGCCAGAACATCCGCGGCCAGTTTTTTCAGGTCAATGTCGCCGAATGTGCCGGAGCTCATCAGCAACAGATTAGCGTCTTTCCAGGTCAGCGATCTCAAAAATGCCTCCAATTCGGATGAACTGGTGAACACTTTCAGGTCATCGCGCTTGAATGCCGTTCTGATATCTTCTTCCGTTAGGCTTTCGAGCCGCTTGTGTTCCAATGTCAGCGGGTTGAAGTACACGATCGCCACGTCGGCTGCTTTCAACTTGCGGCGGTATTGTGATAAAAAACCTTTGTTGAGGCTGCTGAACGTATGAAGCTCGGCGCAGGCTACCAGCGTTCTTTCCGGAAATTGCTCTTTCAGTGCATTGGTTGTGGCTTCCACTTTGGAGGGAGCGTGGGCGAAATCGCGGTACACATTCACGGTTTCATTGGTTCCAAGCAATTCCAGCCTCTTCGACGCGCCTTTAAAGGTACTGATCGCCTGGTAGAACTGTTCGTCAGTCACGCCCAGCCGCTCGCATACTTCGCGCGCGCCGCTGATATTTTTCATATTGTGACTTCCGAAAACGAGTACCGGCACTTCGCCCTGTTCGGCGGTGATCAATATCGTTTTGTTATCCTCGATCCGGTGCGGATGTACATTATAAGGTGTGCTGCTAACATCCGGGCGCCCTTTTTGCCCGATCACATCAAGCATATCGTCCGTTTCATCGAAGATGATTGCTCCCGCTTTCGGCAGGGAATCAGCCAGTAGCTCAAACTGCTTCACGTACGATTCCCAGGTAGGGAATACATTGAAATGATCCCAGGCAATACCGCTGATCAAGGCGATGTGCGGCTGGTAATGGATGAACTTCGGGGTAGGGTCGATGGGCGAAGTGAAGTATTCATCGCCCTCAATGACGATCAGCGGAGCATTCTCGGAAAGCCTCACCATATTGTCGAAGCCCTCGATCTGTGCGCCTACCAGGTAATTGAAATTCCTTTTATTGTATTTCAAAACATGGAGGACCATTGAAGTAATGGTCGTTTTTCCATGACTACCGGCGATTACGACGCGTTGTTTGTTCTGGCTTTGCTCAAAAATATATTCGGGGTAGGAATACACTTTGATCCCCAGCTCTTTCGCTTTTGCAAGCTCGGGGTTGTCCTGCCTGGCGTGCATACCGAGGATCACGGCTTCCAGATCGGCCGTGATTTTTTCCGGAAACCATCCTGTTACAGGCGGAAGCAGGTCATACTGCGCGAGGCGGCTTGACGATGGTTCATAGATTTCATCATCCGATCCCGTTACAATAAATCCTTTTAAATGTAGTTCGATGGCCAGATTGTGCATCACACTACCACCAATCGAAATGAAATGTATTTTATGCAAAGATGAAGATTGACTCATTGACAATTCTAAAAACTGATTCCGTTCGAAAGTTAGCAAGAATTGGCCTTCGGGCAAATCCCGCTCGCCTCCTATTTCCCGGCTCCCTTCACGAACCTGACATTTTCCTGCGTACCGTTCTCGCGCACGAGGCCGATTACATACGAACCCGAAGCCAGGCCCTGTATGTCGATGTCCTGCTGCGGCTTGTCCGAACTGTAAACTACCTGGCCGGCATTATTAATTATCCTGACCGTTCTGACACTCTCCCAGTCGCTGGCAGCGATCATTACCTTGTCGCTGGCCGGGTTGGGATAGGTGCTTACGACTGACGTTGTTTTGAAATTCAGGCTCACGATCCGGCTGTACGAGAATGTCTGATCCCGGTCAACCATTTTCAGACGGTAAAGGTTTTCGCCGGGTACAGGGTCGCTATCCGTGAAATTGTAGCGGGTAACGGTATTCAACACATCGCCTGCCGCGGGTAATGAACCTATCCGGGCCCATTTTTTACCGTCGGTGCTTCTTTCCACATTGAATTTCTCGCTATTCACCTCCTCTGAGGTCGACCAGGCAAGTTGCGCCTGCTCACCTTCCTTCGTAGCCGTGAAGCCGATCAGCTTCACAGGCAATGCGCGGGCTACTGGCACCACCTTCGAAGTGGATTTAGCGCTACACCCGCTGCGCGTCGACTTGGCCGTATAATTGTATTCACCCGGCGAATCGGGGGCGCTGATTGTGATCGAACTGCCTGTACGGTTGGTGGCGCCCTGACCACTCCACAGATAATTGGTGGTATTGCATTCCGGACCCTGGCAATTGACGCTGAGCGTT
>CAMLNK010000353.1 GCA_946481035.1 uncultured Dyadobacter sp.
CTGAAAAATATGCATGTATGGGTAATCGACGGTATCCAGGACCTACATACTATTTTCCAAGATCAGAACGGATATTGCTATGAGTATAACAGTTATTACTACCAAATGAACTGGGGTTGGGACGGAAGCTCACAAAACAGTACGTGGTTTACTTATGATAACATTGTAGGAGATGGTATACTCTATAATAGTTCAAACATGAAGGCATACATAATCATACCGAACTAATATGAAAATACTTTTAATGTTCTATTCTGCCCTGTTATTCTTCCAAGGCTGTTCAGTGGATCTCGGGAGGGAGGTAGTAATTTTGAATTGAATAATGCGGATGGACGGTATATCATGACTGCATTGATAGACATTACAAACGGCAGAGCTGCGCCAGTTAGGTTAGCACCCGAGAAACATCAAGTGCAAATCAGATGGATACTGACAAATTCTGTAAATAACTACGACAGCAGTTTTTTAGATAAATCGTATTTTTTTAGATTTCATTTTTATGGTTTGGATGGCAAAGAAACGTCTTCTCTCGAGGCGGCGCCAATGAGTGTGGATTTTAACGACAAATATCATCAAGAACGTCAATGGCTTACTATTAACGATAGCCCGGATTGCTGGTCGTGTTGGAAAGAGATATGGGGCGTGGTGTTACCACCCGCCTAATGATCAGTAATGTAATGAACACCCTACCTATCAGGCGGAGCTGGATACGGTCAGATATATCTATCGTCCCAAATTTAACTAGTTCAAATGATTCCTTTTCGGAAGCCGGGCCGTGTTGCGAGGCTTCCGAAAAAACTCACTTACTCACCTTATACCGAGCCCGTCCATAATACTTCAAAGTCGAAATCTTCAACTGCTTCTCCTTCAAAGCAATCAGCTTATATTCCTTAAATTCCCCCTGCTTGTCCAGAAAGCCTACGATACATGATTCCTTTTCGGGGCCTTTGCGGATTTCCACTTTGGGCATAATGCCGAAATTGGGGATCGTCAGGGTGTCTTCGGCTTCCTGCACCATGTATTCGATCTTCATCAGGAATTTGAAGGTCTGTTTTGTTTCGTAAATATCGACTGCGAGGCGCCAGTCGTTCAGCTCGTCTTTTACCTTTTCGCTGTAACTCGCTACCGGGCTGTTTTCCACTTTTTCGCGGGTAAGCGGGATGGTATCGTTGATCGCTTTGGTTGGGTCGCCGCTGTTTGCAATTGCCGTTTCGTTGTTGTTTTTGGGTTTGTTGCAGCACAATAGTGCCAGAAGGAGTAAAAAGCTGTAATGCTTCATGGAAAATCGTTGAGGTTTGTTGATAGGTCTACCTGTTTGCAATATACCTTTGTTATTTGCATTAAAAGAAATATTTTACTCAATGCATTATAAACAAATCATTACTAATCCCGCCCCTGCACCCCTGATCTGACATGGCTTTAAACTATATCTTCGTTTCCTTTTTCGTCATCGCCTTCCTGATAGCATTCGTGCAATTCATTTTTACTGGTGATGTGCAAACTTTCAAAGCCATAACGGAAGGGATGCTCAAAATGGCCGAAACGGCTGTAATGGATATTGCATTGCCCCTCACGGGTGTGATGACATTCTTTCTGGGGATTCTCAATGTAGGTGAAAGAGCAGGTATTATCCACGTAATCGCCCGGTTTATAGGGCCGTTTTTTAATAAACTTTTCCCCGAAGTTCCCAAAGATCACCCGGCTAATGGCCAGATGATCATGAACTTCTCCGCGAATTTCCTCGGGCTCGATAATGCAGCAACGCCATTTGGTTTGAAGGCAATGCAAAGTCTGCAAGAACTGAACCCCAGCAAGGATACAGCGTCGAATGCGCAGATTATGTTCCTGGTGCTGCATACCTCCGGTTTGCAGATTATCCCGCTGTCGATCATCGCCCAACGCGCGATCCTGGGCGCCGCAAGCCCTTCCGATGTGTTCATCCCCTGTGTGGTAGGCACATACGTGACTACGGTGGTGAGCATGATCATCACGGCGACCTGGCAGAAGATCAATCTGTTCAACCGGACGGTAATGCTCGGCCTCGGCAGTGTGACGGCCATGATCGCATTGATATTGTGGTACTTATCCGGTCTGCCCAAAGAGCAGATCGAAACGATTTCGATCCTGGCCGGTAACTCGGTATTGCTTTTTGTGGTGGCGGGCTTCCTGGGTTGGGGGATGTTTAAAAAAGTCAATGTGTTCGAAGCATTCATCGAAGGGGCTAAGGGCGGTTTCACGACCTCGGTCACGATCATCCCTTACCTGGTAGGTTTGCTGGTGGCCATCAGCGCGTTCCGCAGCTGCGGCGCGATGGATTACCTGATCGACGGTTTGAAATGGGCATTTGCGGCCACAGGCGTCAATACCGACTTTACCGACGCATTGCCGGTAGCGCTCATGAAGCCGCTCAGCGGCAGCGGCGCACGTGCATTGATGATCGACGCCATGAAGCAGTTCGGCCCCGATTCATTCATCGGCAGGCTCGTATGTATTTTCCAGGGATCGGCCGACACTACGCTGTACATTGTCGCGCTGTATTTCGGATCGGTAGGGATCAAGAATACCAGATATGCCATTGTAGCGGGCCTTATCGCTGATTTGATAGGGGTTATCGCCGGAATCTGGCTCGGTTACCTGTTTTTCCACTGATCCCGGAGTATCCGGTGTAAATCGCCCTTTACCATGTAAATGCAACCGTCCGTACCAAATGGATGGTCGCATTTTCAGGTAAGCACTAATATTGATCATCTAACTCTAAACCGCTTATGTTTCATTCTTTACGCTATTCCGCACTGGTTTTGGCATTGTTTTGTGGAATGACAGTGCCGGAAACCGTCCAGGCGCAGCAAAATGTGAGTCAGCCGGCCAATACTTACTCGCTGGAAGATTGCATCCGGATAGCCCTGGAAACCAACCCGCAGGTCAAGCAATCGGAAATTACGGTGCAGACCAACGGTAACACCTACGAGCAGTCGAAATGGCAGCGGTGGCCGAGCGTCAGTTTCAGCGCCAGCCAGGGTTTCCGTTCAGGTCGTAACATCGATCCGTTCACCAACCAGTTCGTTCAGCAGAATGTGAGCTCCAACAATTACCAGCTCGGCGGCCAGGTGACGCTTTTCAGCGGTTTTCAGATCAGTAATAATATCAAATTCAATAATGCCAACTACCAGGCCAGCGCCAAGGACCTGGAAGCTACCCGTAACGACATTATGCTCAATGTGGCATTGTCCTATTTGCAGGTAGTGACCAATGAAGAACTGATTATGGTAGCCCAGCGGCAGGTGGATGCTTCGCAATTACAGGTCGAACGCACTGCCAAATTGGTTGAGGCAGGTACGCTTGCGGAAAGCAATCTCCTTGATTTGAAATCCCAGCTGGCTAACGATGAATTATCGCTCGTGAATGCCCAGAATAACCTGGAAACGGCCAAGCTGAATTTGAAACAATACATGAATATGCCCGGTAGCGAGGTGATCAACGTGGTGAAAATACCGGTGAAGGACCCGACAATGCAGGCATACGATGCAACTATCCAGGAGATTTTTGAAACGGCATTGAGTAACCTGCCGCAAATGAAGGCCGCGAATATGAGGATTGAAGCCTCCAAAATCAATGTCGACCTGGCCAAAGGGGCCGGAATGCCAACACTGACTTTGAATGGCGGTGTTTACACGGCCTATTCCAGCGCGGCGCCTAAGCAGCGGTTTGTGGGCGACGGGTCGGGGAATACAACGATTGACGTCCCTTCTGCGACCGACTACGTCATGATAGACAACAAGCAAGTTCCGATTATCCAGCGTGTCACTTCACCGAACGGTTCGATTCAAAATTTCCGTTATTTCAATCAGCTCGACTTCAACCGCAACTCGGCCATTAACCTGAACCTGTCGATTCCGATCTTCAATAATTTCAGGACCAAATACAATGTGGCCAATGCCAAATTGCAGCAAAAGACCTATGAATACCAGGCCCAGCAGGTGCAATTGACCATCCGCAAGAATGTGGAACAGGCTTACATCGATATGACGAATGCTGCCAAACGTTACTCCGCAACCGCGAACCAGGTGAGGGCATTGCAGGAGACTTTCCGTGTGGCGCAGGTGCGCTTTGACGTGGGTGCGATCAATTCCGTGGAATACAATATCGCAAAAGCCAACCTCGACAGAGCGAATGGCAACCTCGTTCAGACCAAATATGACTATGTTTTCAGGACCAAAATCCTGGACTTCTACATGAACCGCCCGCTTTCTGATTTCTAGAATTCCCGTACTATCAGCAACCTATCTTCAAAAATCGTAATCAAAACAATATGGCACGTAAATCTTCGAAACAGATCTGGTGGATAACGGGAGGTGTGGTGGTGCTACTCATCGGCGGTTTGTTTGGGGCCAAGCAAGCCGGCTACATTGGTAAGCCGAAAACAACCGAAGTGGAATATGCGATCGTTAAAAAATCGGATATTATCGAACGGGTTAGCGCGTCGGGAAAAGTGCAGCCGGAAGTGGAGGTAAAGCTTAGTCCGGACGTTTCCGGTGAAATCATCGCATTAAATGTAGCCGAGGGCGATTCGGTCGTGAAAGGGCAGCTGCTTTTAAAAATCCGTCCTGATAACTACGAATCACTGATGGCCCGTGCCCAGGCTGCGGTCAATTCGAGCAAAGCCAATTACGAACAAACCAAAGCCATGGTAGCCCAGGCGGAAGCGCGGCTTATTCAGGCGAAGGCCAATTATGATCGTAACAAGAAGCTTTTTGCGGACAAAGTGATTTCCTCTGCCGATTTCGAAGGGTTTGCATCGAGCTACGGCGTGGCCCAGCAGGATGTGGAATCGTCGAAAGCAAATGTGGCAGCGGCGCTTTTCAATATCAAAAGTGCGGAAGCAAGCTTGCGCGATGCTGCGGAAAACCTTCGCAAAACCAGCATTTTCGCGCCGGTAAGCGGCATTGTTTCGCTGCTGAATGTAGAAGCGGGCGAGCGTGTGGTAGGTACTTCGCAAATGGCGGGTACTGAAATGATGCGCATTGCCAACCTCGCCGACATGGAAGTTCGTGTGAATGTGAATGAAAATGATATTGTGAGGGTGTCGATCGGCGACACCGCGGAGATCGACGTGGATGCATACAGTTCGTCGGGGCGTAAGTTCAAGGGAGTTGTGAAAGAAATCGCCAATACAGCGGCGGGCCTTGCGTCGCTTTCGTCGACATCAACGGCCGCTGCAAGTACTTCCGCTGACGCTGTAACGGAATTCCAGGTGAAAGTGAAAATTTTGAATGAATCATTTAAAGACCTGATGACCGCGCGCTCGAAAAAATCCTATCCCTTCAAACCGGGTATGACGGCGTCGGTGGAAATCATTACCGAGCGTAAAAATGGGGTAGTTTCGGTGCCAATTGCGGCCGTTACCACGCGTGGAGGCACGCCTCAGGTAATTCCGGGCTCGGGCGATGGCTCGAATAACAATGCACCGGTA
>CAMLNK010000354.1 GCA_946481035.1 uncultured Dyadobacter sp.
TCGGGGCAAAAGAGTCGCACGGCTGCTGCTATGCCGACAGTTGGAGCTCGGTACAATTCCAGCGCATGCCGAATGTGTCGCTGGCGGCGGGCAAAACGCCATTGTCGGTGGATGATATGATCAAGGATGTGAAAAAAGGTATTTACATCATTGGCGATGGCTCTTTCTCGATCGATCAGCAGCGCTATAACTTCCAGTTTGGCGGCCAGTTGTATTACGAAATCAAGGATGGCAAGATCGCCGGAATGTTGAAAGACGTGGCCTACCAGTCGAATACGCAGGAATTCTGGAACTCGTGTGTACAGGTATGCGACGAGCGCGACTACCGGCTCGGCGGCTCGTTTTTCGACGGCAAAGGGCAGCCCATGCAATCCAGCGCCGTATCGCACGGCAGTTCGACGGCACGGTTTAACGGCGTGAATGTGATCAATACCGCACGGAAGATTTAATGATTGAATGATTGAATGAGTGAATGACCGAATGATTGACCGGGTCGCCGGAGCGATGACCGAATAAATCGGCATTGAGTCAGAAGTGGCCATGAAATTGTCAAGAAATCACCCCCGACCTCACTTGACCATACCTGACTTTTATTCACTCATTCAAAATTCAACCATTCGGTCATCGCTCCGGCGACCCGGTCAATCATTCAATCATTCAATCATTGAATCATTCACTCATTCAATCATTCAAAATTCAACATGGCCATCATACTAACAGAAGCAGAAGCAAAGGCGCTTTGTCAGAAAGTGCTGAGCTATTCCAAAGCAGATGAATGCGAGGTAAATATATTGGGCGAGGAGCGGGGCAACCTGCGCTACGCCCGCAACGAAGTCTCGACGAGTGGTTCGCTGATCAACCAGAATTTGCAGGTGCAATCCGCATTCGGGAAGAAGGTAGGCGTTGCCACGATCGATGAGTTTAGTGAAGAATCCATTGAAAAAGTGGTCAGAAGAGCAGAAGAGCTGGCCCGGCTTGCGCCGGAAAACCCTGAATATGTGGGTGTATTGGAACCGCAGACCTATTTGAAATCCAATGGCTTTTTCGAGTCCACTGCCGGCATTAACCCCGCTTACCGCGCCGACGCCGTCGCCAAAAGCCTCGATTTGACGCGCGCCCAAAACATGACCGCAGCCGGTTTTCTCGAAAACCAGAAAGGTTATTCGGCTATGATGAATTCCAAAGGACTTTTTGCCTATTATCCCAGCACGAGTGTCAATTTTTCGCTCACCGTGCGTACGCCGGATGGTAAAGGCTCGGGTTATGTGGCGAAAGGGTATAGTGATGTAACCAAGCTGGACACCGCCGCTGCAACCAAAGTCGCTATTCAAAAATCCAAAGGCTCTGTGGATGCGAAAGCATTGGAACCAGGCAAATACACGGTGATCCTTGAACCAACGGCCGCCGCCGTGCTTTTGGAGAACATCTTCTTCAACTTCGACGCCCGAAGCGCCGACGAAGGCCGCTCGTTTTTGAGCAAAGCAGGCGGCAAAAGCAAGCTGAACGAGAAGATCGTCGATGAGCGTGTCCATATTTACTCCGACCCGACTCACCCGGATTTACCGGCGTCGCCATGGGCGGGGGATGGCCAGGCAGCCAACAAGATCAACTGGATCGAGAATGGTGTCGTTAAAAACCTCATTTACTCACGTTACTGGGCCCAAAAGAACAATGTAAAGCCGGTGCCATTCCCGACGAACATCATCATGGCCGGCGGTAATGCAAGTATGGAAGAGCTGATCAAATCCACGCAACGCGGCATTTTGGTTACCAAGCTCTGGTACATCCGCGAGGTGGACCCGCAGACGCTCCTGCTCACGGGCCTCACGCGCGACGGTACTTTTTACATCGAAAACGGGGTGATCAAACATCCGATCAAAAACTTCCGTTTTAATGAAAGCCCGGTGATCATGCTCAACAACCTCGAAACGCTCGGTAAACCCGAACGCGTGGTGAGCACCGAAAGCAACAGCAATTACCTGATCCCGCCGATGAAAATCCGGGAGTTTACATTCTCATCGTTATCTGACGCAGTTTAGTATTGAAACCTTTTTTCTTCACCAGAATCCAATACACTTCCGGTAACTGGGATACCGACCAGCGAATGCCGTCCAATTTGCTGCATTCGCTGGTTGAGTACACCACTATACCGGTCGACGAGAAGGAAAAAGTAGTGCAATTAAGCAGTAACGAAATATTCAAAAGCCCGTTCTGTTACCTGAGCGGGCACAAATTAGTGGAGTTTTCAGCCCAGGAGCGCGACCATTTCAAACGGTACGTGCAAAATGGAGGCTTCGTGTTCGTTGACGACTGCAACCACGACATTGATGGTCTTTTTGCCAAATCGTTCGAGCAGGAGATGGCCCGCACGTTCGGCCCGAAAGCCTTGCAGAAAATCCCCAACAACCATCCTATTTACCACAGTTTTTTCAAATTCGACGACGGCCCGCCGACCACCTCATTTGAGCTGAACGGCTGGGGCGACGACCTCGTGCACGATTACCTCAAAGCGATCACGATCAACGGCAGGATCGGCGTCCTGTACAGCAACAAGGATTACGGCTGCGAATGGGATTACGATTTTCGCAACAAACGGTTCCTGGCCGTTGACAATACGCGGTTTGGGGTGAATATTGTGGTGTATGCGTTGACAGGGTAAGCGCCTGCGGCGCGACCACCGACGGCCGACCGCTGATTTTAGGAGGTCATCGGCCGTCAAAATCAAACAATTGTAAATGATCGCAAATAGGTGATCGGCCGTCGGCGGTCAGCAGTCGGTGGTCAAAAAAACGTTCAAAACTTGGAAAACTCAACGACAACGTCCCATTACCGGGCATTGGTAGCAAAACTGCCATTACTCAAAGCCGAGATTGCGAAAGTGATTGTCGGCCAGCAGGATGCTATTGAAGAAATACTGATTGCCTTGCTGGCATCGGGGCATTGCCTGCTCGAAGGTGCGCCGGGTTTGGCTAAAACATTGATGGTCAAAACGATGTCAGAGGCCTTGCATATGAGCTTCCGGCGGATCCAGTTTACGCCCGACCTGATGCCGGGCGACATTGTGGGTACGGAGATATTGGAGGAGGACCATGAAACCGGCAAGAAGTTCTTCAAATTCAACCAGGGCCCGCTGTTTGCCAACGTGGTGCTGGCCGACGAAATCAACCGGACGCCGCCCAAAACGCAGGCCGCATTGCTCGAAGCGATGCAGGAAAAAAGTGTGACCTACGGCGGTGAGAATTACGCATTACCCAACCCTTTCCTGATCATCGCCACACAAAACCCGATCGAGCAGGCAGGAACTTACCCGCTTCCCGAAGCGCAGCTCGACCGTTTTTTGTTGTATATCAAGCTCAGCTATCCCAGCGAGGAGGAAGAGTTGGACGTGTTGCGGACTACCACTGGTACCGCACGGCCGGAAATCGGGCGGATATTGTCGGATAGGGAAATGGCGGATCTGCAAAAACTGACGCGCCAGGTACATATCGCGGATGAATTACTGATAAAAATCAATCAGCTGGTACGCTCCACGCGGCCTGAAAACACTTCATCGGAATACGTAAAAGAATGGTGTGATTGGGGAGCGGGCCCTCGCGCGGGGCAGGCGCTCGTATTATGCGCGAAAGCGCGTGCCGTGCTGCGCGAGCGGTTTTCGGTGATACCGGAGGACATTCGGACATTGGCCTATCCGGTACTGCGGCATCGCATTGCGATGAATTTCCGGGCCGAGGCCGAAGGCATTACCAGCGATCACGCCATTCAGGAGTTGCTGGCGGCGTTGTAGTAATTGGCAAAATGGATTTGTCGTTGTAATCCGGCACTTGCCATAATGCCGTTAGGCATGTAACAACAGTTAAACAAGCAATGCAAAAAACAACCACATTACTGGCGTCCAGCCTGATCAAGCTCAAAAACCTGCAACTGACCGCGAAACTGGTGAGTGAGGAGCTGATGCTGGGTATCCATGCCAGTACGCGGTCGGGGATAGGCATTGAGTTTGAACAATACCGGCATTACGAGCCCGGCGATGACCCGAAACGCATCGACTGGAAGCTGTTTGCAAGGACCGACAAGCACCTTGTTCGCGAGTCGTCGACGGAAAGTGACCGGCAGATCAGGTTTGTACTGGATTTGTCGGGATCGATGAATTATACCGAAAATGGCGTGAGCAGGCTGCAATATGCCCAAATCCTGCTGGCGTCGCTGGCGTATCTGTGCTATATCCAGAATGACCAGATGAGTTTGTACGGGCTGACCGAAGGGCGAGTCGAAACGATCAGCGGAACAGGATCGGCGGCGTCGGCCCGGCAGGCTTTTCAAAAGATATTGGTAGGATTGGAGAAAGCGTCGGCGGGTGGGTCGTGGGGGGCATTAGGGGGGCAACATTCAGAATTTCAGTCGAGAAAGAAAGAACAGCTCATTTTAGTGAGCGATCTGCTGCAAACCGGCGACGAGTGGTTATCGTGGATTCGCTCTCTGGCGGGGCCATACCGGGAAATTGTGATTTTCCAGATACTGGGTGACGAGGAAGCGGAATTTGATTTGAAAGGGTTTTACAGGTTCAAAGACCTCGAAAGCGGGCGGGAAATAGAGCTGGATGCGGAAGCCGCGAGCGCGCAATTCAGGACTTCGATGCGGGCCTACCTGACAGATTTGAAAGCCGCATTGCAAATCCCGCACGTACGGCTCATACGGGTGCGCATGAGCGAGCCCGTGGGAATGGTATTGAAGGCATTTTTAACAAGAAGAAAAGGCTGATGGCGTTGTTGCAACCATATATGCTTTGGGCGATGCTGGCCGCGGCGGTACCGGTGGCAATCCATTTCTGGTACCAAAAAAGGGGTAAAACCATCGAATGGGCGGCAATGCGCTGGCTGGGACACCCAACCACACTGCAACATCGCGGCGTCCGGCTGAATGAGGTATGGCTGATGATCCTCCGGTGCCTGCTGGTGATGCTCCTCGCATTGACATTGAGTAAACCGGTCGTCGACTGGTTCCGGAATGCGGGTAAGCCGGAAGTAATTCACCTGGTGCAGGCCGACCGGCTGGTAACCGATACCTACCGTTTCGAACTTGAAAAAGCGCAGCGCGATGGTGAATCCATTTACCGGCTGGGCACTTCACCGGAAAAGGTTACCGAATTGGCCGGCACCACGGATATATCTTCTCAATCAAGCTATTTGCAGCAGAATATCAATGCATTAGCTGGTGGTAAAGCAAAAGATTTCAGATTGTATTTCAGGAACGACGGCAACCTGGAAGGCCGGGTGTATGTTCCCGGCGAATACCGGCTTTTCCCAGCCGCCGATTCGTCGCAGCGGAAGCAAATCGATATTTTGGCGAATAAGCCGGTTTATAAAAACCCTGTGAAGGTACTCCTGCACTACCGGGATGCGGCGGAAAAGCAAACTGTACGCGCAGCACTTTCCGCATTGACGGAGGTGTATGGTTTTTCATTTAAAATAG
>CAMLNK010000355.1 GCA_946481035.1 uncultured Dyadobacter sp.
TACAATGAAAAAAGGATTTTTAATGCTTGCAATCGGGCTGATGAGCCTGGTGTCGATGGATGGTATGTCTCAAAAGAAAAACAAGGTGATCGCGCACCGCGGTGCATGGAAAAATACCGGCGCTACCGAAAACTCGATCGGCGCATTGGAACACGCGATCAAGCTGGGTTGCTATGGCAGCGAGTTCGATGTGCATATGTCGGCCGACTCGGTTTTGTACGTGCTCCACGACCATTCCATTCAGGGAACGAATATCGAAACGACCAATTCAGCCGAACTTTCGAAGATCAAACTGGCAAACGGCGAAGCACTCCCGACTTTGGAAGCTTATTTGAAAGCCGGTGCAAAGCAAAAGAAAACGCGTTTGATACTGGAAATCAAAACTTCTAAAATCAGCAAGGAGCGCTCGCTCGCATTGGCTACCAAATGCGTGGAATTGGTGAAGAAAATGAAGGTGGAAAAAATCACCGACTACATTGCATTCAGCTGGGACGTTTGTCTGAAAGTGAAAGAACTCGCGCCGAAAGCCCACGTCGAATACCTGAACGGCGACAAAACGCCTGACGAAATCCAGGCAGCCGGCCTCGATGGTATCGACTACCATTTAAGCGTTCTGAAGAAAAAAGAGGATTACATTCCCGCAATGCGCCAGAAAAAACTGACTACCAATGTGTGGACGGTCAATGATGAAGCAGATTTGAAATACTTCCTCGAAAAGGACGTGGATTACATCACTACCAACGAGCCCGAGCTGTTGCTCAGCCTTTCGAAGTAATTTTTGAAATACATTAAAATCGAAACTCCCGATCGGTTGCCGGTCGGGAGTTTCGATTTTAATACTAATATGAATGCATTAACGAATGCGCGCCATCTGCAACTGCCCGTTCGTTTCCTGCCACGCGCGTATTACCTGCGTAAGCTGCTTGTATTCGATCAGGAAGCCGTCGTGGCCGTACAATGAATCGATCTCCTGAAATGCGGCGTCGGGAATGTGGCGGGCCAGGAACTGCTGCTCCGAAAGCGGGAAAAGCAAGTCGGATTTAATGCCCAGCACCAGCGTTTTTGCCTTCACGAGCCCGAGCGCATGCACGATCCCCCCACGGTTGCGGCCTACATTGTGAGAATCCATGATCTTGGACAGTGCCCAGTAAGAGAATGCATTGAAACGTTTCACAAACTTGTCGCCCTGATACTGCTGGTAGGACGACGCGCGGAAATCGTCGATCTGGTCGGGATTGTCGCGGGCTTGTGTAAAGTTGTAGGTATCATAGTTCCGGTAAGAAAGCAACGCGATCGATCGCGCCGCGCGCATACCCATTGCGCCTGCATCCGGGCTATCCTCGGCATAGGTAGGATCAGCCTGAATGGCCATCCGCTGCGATTCGTTGAATGCAATACCCCAGGGCGAATGCAATGCATTGGAGGCGATCAGGATCAGTTCTTCGAACAAATCGGGCTTTTCTACGGCCCATTCCAGCGCCTGCTGCCCGCCCAGCGACCCGCCGATGCAAATTTTGATCTTGCTGATCGAGAGTTCCTGCCGTAAAAGGTCCAATGTCCCTACCACATCCCGGACGGTGAGCGTCGGGAAGTTGTGGTAATAAGGTTGGTTAGTTCTCGGATTCACCGACAATGGCCCCGTGGAGCCATAAGCCGAGCCGAGCACGTTCACGCAAATGACGAAATGCTGCGAAGGGTTAAAATATTTATCGTCCCCTACCAGGCCGTCCCACCATTCGGCGGCATTGGAACTGCCGGTGAGCGCGTGGCAAATCCAGACGATATTGGTATCGCTGGCGTTCCTTTCTCCGTAGGTAGTGTATGCGAGTTCAAATCCTGGCAATTCGCCACCCATTTCGAGCGCGTAGGGATACGGGTATTTAAATGTCTTCTGTTCCGCTTGCATAAGAGCCACAGCACGTGGTTAAATTCAACACATGGTAAAATGGACAGCCGAAATACAAATTTTCGGTTGTAGCTGCGAGACTAAAGCCAATCGGCTTACGGAAATTTCTAACTGTAAGAACACACGAATTGATTTTATATCTCCTAATAACTTAGGTGGGAATTAGCACCTTTCTCCATCGCGGTAGCAGGTTGCCAGAGGTTCGTAGAGCCCATTCTCTCGCCTCTTCTTTATAAATCAACCGCCGTTAAAGGGAAGCAATTGATTGATGGTGCAATATTAAGTGCGGATGCCTGAAAATACAAATAAATGCAAAAATTCTGTCCGCTCGCACAGCCCGCTCGTGCCATGGCAGCTTATCTTTGCCCGTTAACTATTTTATATCGAATGAGAATCTTTTTTCACAGTCTGCTGCTCGTATTGGGCGCTGTACAGGCATTTGGACAATCCGTAACACCTTCGCCGGAAAACATCCGCAAACACATTTCCTACCTTGCTTCCGACAAAATGAAGGGCCGCGGGACGGGAAGCAAAGAGAATGAAAAAGCTGCCAGGTATGTGGTGAAACAATTCAAAAAGTACCGTCTTTTACCCAAAGGAACCGACGGTTACTACCAGCCTTTCACGGCCAGGATCCGGCGCATTGTTGTACCCGACAGCATCCGCGAAGCCCGGAATGTGATCGGTTTTCTCGACAACGGGGCGCAATATACCATCGTCATAGGCGCTCATTTTGACCACCTTGGCCTCGGCCGCCAGGGAAGTTCCAAAGCTGAAAAGCCCGAAGGACAGATCCACAACGGAGCCGACGACAATGCATCGGGCGTGGCCGGTTTGCTGGAACTGGCGCGGTATTTTTCAGAAAATGAGAAAAAGGAACCTTACAACTTCCTTTTCATCGCATTCGGTGCGGAAGAATTGGGGCTGGTGGGCTCGCGTTACTTTGTGAACAACCCAACGCTTCCATTGGCCGATATCGACTTCATGTCGAACATGGATATGATCGGCCGCTACGATCCCAACCGTGGTGTGGGTATCGGCGGATACGGCACCAGCAGCGAATGGCCCGTGATTTTTAAGGATGTGAAAAGCGATACGAAGTTTTTTACGGATAATGCCGGAAGCGGCGGCTCGGACCACGGTTCGTTTTATGCCAAACAAATACCCGTGCTGTTCTTCCATACCGGCGGCCACGACGATTACCACAAGCCGACCGACGATGCGGAGAAAATCAATGCCGATGCGGAAGCGGGCATTCTGGGTATTCAGATCAAACTCATCGAGAATGCGATGTTGTTACCAAAACTTAAATTCACGGAAGTCAAATAAGTCATTAAACTATCGGTTAACCCTTTAAAATCAGCTTGTTTTGTACGGTTTTGTTGCTCCATCATTCACTTACGGCCAGTCTCACATCTCTCCCGAAGAGTTGTACGGAACGCTATTCCGTGATGTGCAGTGCAGCCACATTTTCTCCGATTCCAAAACATTCGCCGACGCAATTCCGCTGGAAGACCCGGTGCTGATCATCGAACGGTACCACCAGGAAAAAGACGACCCTGGTTTTGACATGGAAGCATTCGTCCGCGGGTATTTCCGAATGCCCTCGCATATCGCTTCGGCGTTCATTTCCGACAAAGACGACGCGGTTTCCGAGCACATCGGCAGACTATGGTCGGTACTTACGCGCTGGCCCGAAAACCAGGAACGGGGCGGATCGCTTATTCCCCTTCCCCACCCGTACGTGGTTCCGGGCGGGCGTTTTCGGGAAATTTATTACTGGGACAGCTATTTTACGATGCTGGGGCTCAAAGAATCGGGACGGGTGGAGCTTATCGAAAATATGCTCAATAACTTCGCATATCTAATTGACACTCTGGGATTTATCCCTACTGCCAACCGCACCTATTACCTCAGTCGCTCTCAGCCGCCATTCTTTTCGCTGATGGTGCGGCTTTTCAGTGAAATGGAGGGCAAAAAGGTTTTGAAAAAATACCTGCCCCAGATGCAAAGGGAGTACGACTACTGGATGGATGGCTGCCAGGAGCCTTGTGAGGCTTTCACCGCGCACCGCCGCCTGGTATACCTGCCCGACGGCGCGCTTTTGAACCGCTATTGGGACGACAAAGCCACACCGCGCCCGGAAGCATACAGCGAAGACACCCAGCTCGCACAGGAAGTTTTGGAAAAATATGGTACGCCGCCCGACGAACTGTATCGCCACATCCGCGCAGCCGCGGAATCGGGGTGGGATTTCAGCAGCCGTTGGTTTGCCGATGAAACTGATTTTGCGTCCATCCACACCACCGACATCCTGCCGATCGACCTGAATTGCCTGCTCTACCACCTCGAAAAAGCAATTGCGGAAGCCTATCTGCTATCCGATAACAGACGGATGCATTTGCTTTACGAGGAAAAGGCCCGGCAGCGGAATATCGCCATTCAGACTTATTTCTGGGACGAATCGAAGCATTATTATATGGATTATGATTTCAGGAAAAAGGATTTCACCAAAGCCATCACTATTGCGGGCGCTTTTCCGTTGTTCTTCAAGCTCGCGCCCAAGGCGCACTCGCATTATGTGCGCGCGTATGTGAGGCTCAATTTTTTAAAGTCGGGCGGGTTGCTTACCACCATGGTGCGCACCGGCCAGCAATGGGACGCGCCGAATGGCTGGGCACCGCTCCAATGGATCGTTTATAAAGGTTTGCGGAATTACAATTTCCACCGCACCGCCAACGAGCTCAGCGAGGAATGGCTCTGCCTGATCGAGAAAGAATTCAGGCATTCGGGCAAGATGCTCGAAAAATACAATGTATCGGACACCAACCTGATCGCCGGGGGAGGTGAATACGAAATCCAGGAAGGCTTCGGCTGGACGAACGGCGTGTACCTGCGTATGAAAAACAGGAAAAGATAGCTGAATTCCGATCGCCGGCGGCTTTGATTTTTTATCTATTTCCAATAAATTATATTAAAAATTGGCAAGAAAATCTCCCCGTAGCAGATATTTTTAATACCTTGCCGTTACCAAGCCCATTTGACTTCATGAAACTTCCCATATACCAAATCGATGCTTTTACTGATAAGTTGTTTGGTGGAAACCCTGCTGCGGTAGTTCCTTTGGAACAGTGGCTGCCGGAGGAAACAATGCTCGCCATCGCCGCCGAAAACAACCTCGCCGAAACTGCATTCTACGTCCCGACCGAAAATGGCTTCCATATCCGATGGTTCACGCCGATCGTGGAAGTGGACCTCTGCGGACATGCCACGCTTGCAGCCGCCTACGTGATTTTCAATATTCAGAATTATGAAGGGCAATCGATCAACTTTGAATCGCGGAGCGGTGTGCTTACCGTCGATTGCAAGGAGGACTGGCTCACATTGAACTTCCCAGTCGACCAGTACCACGTTGCCGTGCCACCTCCGGGCCTTGTCGAAAGTTTGAAAAACACGACGCTCCTGGAAGTTTACAAAGGCAAAACCGACTACCTGGTGGTGCTCGAATCGGAGGAAGTGGTCAGAGACCTGGATTTTGACATTATCATCCTTTCCACCATTCC
>CAMLNK010000356.1 GCA_946481035.1 uncultured Dyadobacter sp.
TTTCGAGGAGTCGATCAGGGGTTGCGATGTTTTTTTGATCCAATCTACATTCCCTCCTGCCGATAACCTGATGGAGTTGCTGCTGATGGTGGATGCTGCCCGTCGTGCTTCGGCACACTATGTGACGGTGGTGATCCCCTATTTCGGCTACGCACGCCAGGACAGAAAAGACAAGCCACGCGTGGCCATCGCAGCGAAAGTAGTTGCGAACCTTCTCACAGCCGTGGGAGTGGACCGCGTAATGACCATAGACTTACACGCCGGACAGATCCAGGGTTTTTTAGACCTGCCTGTCGACCACCTCGAAGGAACCTCGATTTTTGTTCCTTATATCAAATCCCTGAACCTCAAAAATCTGCTCATTGCATCGCCTGACGTAGGCGGCGCCGCACGTGCACGGAATTTTGCCAAATTCCTGAACGCGGATATGATCCTTTGCGACAAGCACCGGAAACGCGCCAACGAAATCGCGAGCATGCAGGTGATCGGAGATGTGGAAGGGATGGACGTAGTGCTGGTAGACGACCTGATCGACACGGGTGGAACGCTTTGCAAGGCAGCCGAGATTATCATGGAAAAGGGTGCGTCGTCGGTACGGGCGATCAGCACACACGCGATCATGTCGGGCAAGGCGCATGAAAACATTGCCAACTCGGTGCTGGAAGAATTGATTGTAACAGATACAATTCCTCTTAAGCAACAGAATGAAAAAATCCGCGTACTGTCTGTTGCAGAAATTTTTGCAAAGGCAATAGGCCGGATCCGCGATCACGAATCTATTAGTTCATTGTTTATAAATTCTCAGTAAATTTTCTTTTATTTAACTTTATTATAAAAATTCTTATGAAAAGTCTTGAGATTGTAGGGTTTAAAAGAGCGAATCTCGGCAAGGTGGAATCACAAAACTTGCGCGCTCAGGGTTATGTTCCATCTGTGCTGTACGGAGGTGACGAACAAGTGCATTTCTATGCACCTGCTATGTTGTTCCGTGAATTGCTTTTCACACCGGATATTTTTAACGTTACACTGAACATCGAAGGTACCGAGTACAATGCGATTCTTCAGGAAAAACAATTCCACCCTGTTAATGATGCGTTGATCCACGCGGATTTTCTGCAAATCATTCCAGGCAAGGAAATAAAAGTTGAAGTACCTATTAAATTGACAGGTACATCCACCGGCGTTATGAAAGGTGGTAAAATGAACCAAAAATTGCGTAAATTGCGCGTACAGGGTCTTGCGGAGAATATCCCTGACTATGTAAATGTTGATGTAACTGAACTGGATTTAGGAAAATCTGTGAAGGTTGGTGCACTCAAAGCTGAAAATTTTGTTATATTGACAGCGACAAGCAATCCGATCGCATCAGTTGAAATCCCACGTGCGCTTCGCGGTACACTTGGTAAGTAAGTATTTTATTTTTCATGGCTAATAGATGCAAACGTGCCGACCATTGGTCGGCATATTTGTTTATAGCCAGTTCCGGATTTGCTCCACCAATACTTCATTGATCCGGACATAACTTTCATGCGTCCAACCTCCGATGTGCGGGGTAAGTACCACGCGGTCCGAAGTCCGCAGATAGTCGAAAACTTCCTGCTGTTCCGCGGTCAGCTTCCCGATCTTTTCGTTTTCCAGCACATCCAGGCAAGCGCCTTTGATTTTGCCGCTCTCCAAAGCTTCGGTTACAGCCTTTAATTTCACCACCTCACCTCTGGATAAATTCAACAAATAAAATGGCTTGGCAAAAGCGCGAATAAATTTCTCATTTACGAGGTAGCGCGTAATGTCGGTCAACGGGATGTGCAGGCTGAGGATGTCGGCCTCACGTTGAATTTCTTCGATGGATGATTCTGTTGCGAATGCATCGCCGTAATTGTCACGGTACTTATCATACGCAAGCACTTTGCAGCCGAAACCGCTGAGCCTCTTCGCAGTAGCAGAGCCATTGTTGCCATAGCCGATCAGACCGACGGTTTTACCCATCAGCTCCACTCCCCTATTGCCTTCCCGGTCCCAGGTACCGCTCCGAACCTGCCGGTCGGCGCGCAGAATGTTGTTGAAAAGCGCGAGCAGCATGCCTAACGCGTGTTCCGCAACCGCGTCGCGATTGCCCGTACCCGCATGAAAGACCTCGATATTCAGCGCTTTCGCCACTTCCAGGTCTATAAGATCGAGACCCGCGCCTGCACGTGCGATGAAGCGGAGTTTTGGGGCATTTTCGAGCATTTCACGGTCGAGAAAGGTCTTGCTGCGGATCATGAGCCCGTCGTAACCGGGCAATGCGTTCTTTATGTCTTCTCTTTTGTATTCAGGATGGTAATCGTATTCCCACTTTTGCTCGTCCAGCATGTCGAATAATGACGGATGCATGGAGTCTGCGATCAGGATTTTCATAGTAGCACAGGATTTTTTGTAACTTGCCGGTTGAACCGTCCGGCAAAAGTAATACAGAATTACGCAGCAGAACACATACCACAGCATTTACCTACATGAGCGAACAACACAGTGATAAACCGGTAATCGGGATCACAATCGGCGATTATAATGGCGTAGGCCCGGAAGTAATCCTTAAAGCATTAGAAGGGAACCAGTTATCGAAATTGTGCACACCAATCATCTACGGCTCCCTGAGAGTATTGAACCAATACCGCAACCTGCTTGAAATGAAAGACTGGAACCTGCACGGCATCCAGAAAGCCGAGCAGGCCAATCATAAACTTACGAATGTAATCACCTGCTGGCACGACCATCAGACAGAAATACAACCCGGAAAGATTACCGCGGAAGCGGGCCAGGGTTCTTTTGCATCCCTGAAACGTGCCGTGGAAGACCTGAAAGAAGGGAAAATACAAGCCCTGGTCACCGGCCCCATCAATAAGGATAATATCCAGAACGACGATTTCAAATTCCCCGGCCATACCGAATTTCTCGCTGAGGCATTCGGCAAGGACGATGCGCTCATGTTTATGGTGGCAGGCGAGCTGCGCGTAGGCGTGCTTACGGGCCATATGCCACTGCAAAATGTCCGCGAGCACATTACCGCGGAAAAACTCTCGGCCAAGATCGAACAGATTTTGCAATCGCTGAAAGGTGATTTTGGTATTAAAAAACCTAAACTGGCTGTGCTGGGCCTTAATCCGCACGCCGGAGAAAATGGTTTGCTGGGTTCGGAAGAAATCGAGATCATCCAGCCGGTCATCAAGCAATTCAAGGAAAAAGGTAACCTGGTGGTAGGCCCCTTCCCTGCCGACGGCTTCTTCGCAGCAGGTACTTACCGCCAGTACGACGCCGTGCTCGCGATGTATCACGACCAGGGCCTGATCCCTTTCAAAACACTGGCATTCAATGAAGGCGTGAATTTCACAGCCGGTCTTTCGGCCGTGCGCACCTCACCCGACCACGGCACAGCGTACAACATTGCAGGCAAAAACATCGCAGAACCCGGCTCTTTGCTGCAAGCACTGTACCTGGCCTGCGACGTATCGAGGTTTCGCATTTTCAACGCCGATATGGAAAAGAATGCATTAATCTCGAAGCCACAGCCATCCGAAAGCCAGCATCCGGCCAAATCGGGCGGAAAGCAGCGATTTAATTAGGGCCTTCGGCCCGACCATGGACGGCCGACCGTGGTAGTGGAGAAATGAACTAGAATCGACCATGGACCGCTGACCATAGACCATGGTTCCTGATAAGTGTAATATAAAAAGCCATGGTCTATGGTCCATGGTCAGGCCGAAGGCCAATGGTCAAGCGGCAGTCAGCCGCGAAATACATCAACCGTTCCCTCAACCGGAACCAACGCACATCCTTATGTTAAAATCAATGACCGGATACGGTGTATCCAACATCGAATCCGAATCGATCAATGTCACAGTGGAAATCAAGACATTGAACTCCAAATTCCTGGATATTTACTGCCGCGTGCCCCGCAACTATTCTGAACGGGAGATTGAAATACGAAACCTCATCACCCAGTCGCTCGAACGCGGTAAAGTGGAGTTTACGCTGACGGTTCAGCCTGTGGGCAAAGCCGTGGCTTCGACTTCGGTGAATCGTCCACTGGTAAGCGCCTATTTTCAGGATTTGTCCGAAACTGCCGGCTCGCTGGGTTTCGCACCCGATACTACCGAGCTGCTGCGCATAGCATTGCAAATGCCCAACGCATATAACAACGAAACGGTGGACGAATCGAGCCGTGAAAACGACTGGGCGCAGATTAAGGTGGCGGTGATGGAAGCATTGCGCAAATGCTCGGTTTTTCGCGAACAGGAAGGCCGCATGACCGCCGAAAAATTTGCCGAATACATTCAAACGATCCAGACATTGCTCGACCAGGTGGCCGAACAGGACAAAACCCGCATTCCCGCCGTTCGCGAACGCCTCGAAAAGCAGGTAAGGGACCTGCTCACCGACGATAACTTCGACCCGAACCGTTTCGAGCAGGAGCTGATCTATTATGTCGAAAAATTCGATATTTCAGAAGAAAAGATCCGTTTGGCCAACCACCTTACCTACTTCATCGAGACGATGAAGGCTTCCGAAAGCAACGGCAAGAAGCTCAATTTCATCGCCCAGGAAATTGGCCGGGAGATCAATACCATCGGCTCGAAAGCCAATGACGCCACGATCCAGCACCTGGTCGTACAAATGAAGGACGAGCTCGAAAAGATCAAGGAGCAAACAATGAACATTATCTGATGCCGGGAGAGAAACTTCCTCTTTCCTTCTATTCAGCCTATGATACCCGCACGCTGGCCCGGAAATTACTGGGCTGCGAGCTGGTGCATGAAAGTCCAGACGGCCTCACGAGCGGCATTATCGTCGAAACGGAGGCCTATTTGCAGGACGATCCGGCCTGCCATGCGTTCAACCGCCGCACCACGCGTACCGAGCCGATGTATGGCATCGCAGGCACCGCCTACGTATACCTCATTTATGGCATGTACCAATGCTTCAATATCGTGAGCAATGCGGAAGGCATCGGAGAAGCAGTACTGATACGGGCATTGCAGCCTACCGCGGGCATTGAGCTCATGGAAACCCGAAGGTCTATCCGGCCCGGGAAAAGACAAATTATACCGTCTACGGGTAAGATTACACTCAAAGAACTTTGTCGCGGCCCCGGCAAGCTTGTGCAGGCCATGGGCATAGAGCGGGACACACACAACGCTGCATTACTCTCCGGTGATTCACTATACGTCCGCGCGCAAGTAACAGCACCCCAGGCGGTTATCGAAGGGCCGCGCGTCGGTATCAATGTAGGTCGCGAACTTCCTTACAGATATTACATAAAAGACAATATTTTTGTAAGTAAAGGTTAACAAGGTACGCCTTATTATTCAACCTTTCGATAACCCACTACGCACCTAACTGTCAAGAGATCAGTATTATATGAATGAATTCTACAAATTAATTCTGCTTTTCTCGTTAGGATGCATTCTTTCTTTTAGCCAATGTACTTCC
>CAMLNK010000357.1 GCA_946481035.1 uncultured Dyadobacter sp.
TTTAGCATAGTCCGTTTCGATACAGTTTCCTTTTTCATCGAAATCGTAAGTTTTCGCGCTCACGCCTTTTGCGAATGGCATCAGTTCCTGCGTTCCCAGGTAACGGTCGTATGATTCCTCGCAGCCGGTAGAAGAACGTTTGATACAGAAGTTACCGAAATCTGGCAGCGTACCTACGTTTTTCATGTTCACCTGTTTCATCACGCCCGACAACCATTTGCCGTTCGAAGAAGAACCACCGTGATTTTCAACGATGACGTTAATGCCGGTTTTAGATGCAAATTCGCCCAGTTTACTCAAACCTTCTACCGCCGCTTTTGCGATTTCTTCGTCAGAACCTTTACCGTGTGCATTCACACGGATGGTTTTACAACCGAGGTATTTCGCAGCTTCCACCCATTTATAGTGGTTTTCAACCGCTTTGTTACGTACCGCAGCGTCGAGTTCGCCGAGGCCGCCTTCGCCGTCGATCATGATCAAGTTGTTGGTCACGCCATTGTCTTTCGCTCTTTTCAAGAGTTCGGCGAGGTAAGTTTTATCTTCTGCTTTGTCTTTGAAGAACTGGTTTACATATTCTACGATCGAGATACCGAACTCTTTTTTAGCGAGTTCAGGGAAATCGAGGTTGGTGAGTTTTTTCGCGAAAAGAGCCTTGTGCAACGACCATTCGGCCAGTGAAATGTCAAACCAAAGCTTTTTGGCAGCCGGTTCGGCGAACAGATCAGTGAATGCAGAGGCAGCAAGCGCAGTGGCTCCGGCCTTTTTAAGGAAATCGCGACGAGAAAAGTCCATGATTGGTTAGAATTTAGATTGATTGTTTATTCCTGAATATTGATTCTGGCTTCACGGTACAGCTTCTCATTTTTGGTGAGCTTGGCTGCGTCCCATTCGATGTCCTGCACAAATGCGTGCTGGCGGACGGGACAATTGTCGATCCTGCAAAAGTAGCAACATTGGTATACGCACGGATCGGCGTGGACAAAAATTTCCGTTTCGCCCGGTTGCGAGCCTTTCAGAATGTTTTCGAAATCGTGGATCGTTTCGTGTACCTTTTGCAATTCCCAGTAATAGGGCAATGTCAGATGGCAGTCGATATGCAAATCCGAGCCATATTGCTGGGCGCGGAGGTTATGGACGTCGATCCACTCGTCCTTTTTGTTTTCATTTAGTGTTTGAATGACCTTATCCAGCAGCAGTTCATCGCTGGCGTCCATCAAACCGGCAACGGATTTACTCACCAGCTGCGACCCGCTGTAAGCCAGGAAAAGCCCGAAAAATAGCGACGCGACGCTGTCGATCCAGACATAGCCTGTCAGCATGATCAGCCCCACACTCAAAATAAGCATCACACTGCTGATGCTATCGGACATTAAATGCTTTCCATCGGCGACCAATGCCAGCGAATTGGCCCTGCGGCCTTCCACGAGCAGCTTATAGCCGATCGCCGTGTTTACCAATATTGTGAAAAGAATGAACCCCGAGCCTTCCGCCAGATTTTGAATAGGAGCCGGGTCCATCAGCCTTTTCACCGCTTCCACCACGATGAATATCGACGCGATTATGATCAACGCGCCCTCGAAGCCCGCCGAGAAGAACTCTACTTTGCCATGGCCGTAAGGGTGGTTCCGGTCTTTGGGTTGAGAGGAAAGGTAAACGCTGTAAAACGCAAAACCGCTGGCGATTACGTTGATGATCGATTCCAGCGCGTCGCTCAGGATGGCGTTCGAAGAGGTGAGATAAAATGCAAAAAACTTCAATCCTGTCAACAGAATGCTGGCTATAAAAGACAGCATGATGAGACGTTGTTTAAGCTTATTTTGGTTTATTTGCATTTGAGATTTGTCAATGAAAAGCCAAAAATACTAAGAAAATGCGGGTTATATCCACTGAAAATAACTGGAAAACACTGTCGTCTGAAACCGTTTATGAGAATGCCTGGCTGGAACTCAGTCACCGTGACGTGATTAACCCCTCGGGCAACAAAGGCATTTACGGTTTGGTTAAATTCAAAAATCAGGCGATAGGGGTGATCCCGGTGGACAACGACAATAACATTTACCTCGTAGGCCAGTACCGCTACGCGATCGACGAGTATTCCTGGGAAATCCCGGAAGGCGGCGGAGCGCTGGGCGCCGATCCGCTCGAAGCTGCGAAACGCGAACTGGTCTTCTGGCCGGTAAATGGACCAAACTTTCCCGCATTCACACCTCCAACTCGGCAACTAACGAAGAAGGATTCCTCTTCATTGCCGAAGAACTCACACAAGATCAGGCCGAGCCCGAAGATACCGAGGACTTACAGGTTTGGAAATTGCCCCTCAAAGAAGCGGTAGAAATGGTCATGCGTTCCGAAATCACCGATTCGCTTTCGGTAGCGGCCATCCTGATGACTGCCAGACTGAAAGGTATCTGATATGCTGCAAGCGCTACTTTACGGCACGCTCACCGGCGTCGCATTGTGTCTTACTTTCGGGACCGTATTCTTTTCTTTGGTTCAAAACAGCGTCGATAACGGTTACCGCACCGGCATCAAAATCGCTTTCGGCGTATTTATATGCGATATTATCTTCGTTTTCTTCGCCATTTTCGGGACGGCGCTGTTACCGGATATTCCTAACTTTCAGAAATGGATGGCAGGTGCCGGCGTGGTGTTCCTGACTGCATTGGGTTTGAGCAACATCATCAAAGGCCAGCCTCAGATCGCGGAACCCCAAACACGTTTTGGAAACTTTCTTTATTATTTCACAACGGGTTTCCTGCTGAATGGATTGAATCCGGTGAATTTCATCAGCTGGGTTACCATCGCTTCGTACATCCGCACGAACCTGCATTACAACCTGAACCAGGTAATGCTCTTCTTCGCAGCGAGTGTGATTGCCGTATTTTTGGTTGAAAGCGCGATTGCCGTGTTCGCACACAGGCTCAAAAAGCTATTCACGCCCAGAGTGGTCACGATATTCAACAAAGTGACAGGCGTGGTTTTTATTCTCATCGCCTGTCAGATTGCTTATACCAATTTTTTGAAGTAGCGTTATTCTTTAATGTAGCCTTCGGTTTTCAGGAAATTCTTCCAATCACTAATCAGATCTTTCTTGAAAACGCGGGGGAATTTGTTCTGTCCGCCGAGCTTGCCTTTCGATTCCATCCAGTGGTAAAATGCCTGGTTGGGTAATACGGTCACGAATACTTCCTTCAACGCGTGACGGCGCTCTACGGCGTAGTCGTCGTTGAGTTCTGCCAGCTTGGCATCGAGTTTCTGTTTCAAAATTTCCGCATTCACATTCGGTTCTTCCACGCCTACATACCAGTCGTGGGCGAACAAGCTGCCATGTTCGATGCCGCAAACGGTAAATTCTTTGACAGATATGCCCATCTCATCCGACACAAGGTCGATCGCCTTGTTCATATTATCTACCGAAAGGTGCTCGCCGCAAAGGCTGAGGTAATGCTTTGTGCGACCCGTAATGACGATCTCGCCACGTGCTTTGTCCACGAATTTCAGCGTATCGCCGATCAGGTAGCGCCATGCGCCCGAGCAGGTCGAGAGCAGCAATGCATATTCTTTTCCTTCCTCCACCTGGTCGATCATCAGTGTTTCCGGGTTATCGAGCATTACGCCGTCAGAATCGAAGTTTTTGGGTGTGAAAGGGACAAATTCAAAGAAAATTCCATTGTCACACACCAGCTCCATACCCACCGCACCCGGACGCGACTGGTAGGCGATAAAGCCTTCTGATGCCAGGTAGGTATTAATGTACGTCATCGGTTTACCGAGCAGCTTCTCGAAACCTTTCCGGTAAGGCTCAAACGAAACACCTCCATGCGCGAAAACCTGCAAGTTGGGCCAGATTTCGTGGATATTCTTTACATTATAATGCGCGATGATCTTTTCGAAAAGCAACTGGATCCACGCAGGTACGCCTACCACGAAACCAATGTCCCATTCGCTCGCTACGCGGGTGATCTCTTCGAGTTTCAAACCCCAGTCGCGCTGCGCTGCGATTTTCTGGCCGGGCTTGTAATAGGGGCGGAACCAGCGAGGGATTTGCTGGATTTGAATACCACTCAAATCGCCTGCCAGACTTCCGGTGTCGTGCGGGTTCAGGTTGGTACTGCCGCTGAGCATCAGGAAGCCCTTTTCGTACAGATCAGGCGGAAGGTCTTTGTAATGCCCCAATGACAAGATCTGACGGATACTGGTCTTTTGAATGGCCTTTGTCATTGCTTTCGTCACGGGAATCTGCTTGGAAGCGGCTTCCGAAGTCCCCGAACTCAATGCGTAGTATTTCACCGTGCCGGGCCAGCATACGTCCTTATCGCCTTCGAGCGATTTGTGCCACCACTCGTTGAATATCTTGTTGTAATCGTAAACGGGCACCGTGCGCTTGTAGAGCTCGTAAAATGCGCCTTTTTCACCGAATAGAATCGAGGAAAGCAGCTCGTCGAAGTTGTATTTCTCCCCGAACTCAGTATATCTGGCCTTGGCCAGCAGTTTGGCCAAAGTTTTCTTCTGTTGCTGGTGTAAACTTGCCTTGCGGCGGTTGGCAACGATGTTGCTGAAATGGATGCCTTTCTTTAATAAACTGCCTACTAATGCCATAGCTGTTGGTTAAATTACAAATCCCAGGTCGATAGCTTTTTCAACGCTTCGTACTCTGTCAGATCATATTGACATGGCACCACTGAGATATAGTTGTTATCCAGTGCCCAGACATCGGTATCTTCTTTTTCCGTGTCGAAATTGATAAACTCGCCGGCCATCCAGAGGTAGCCGCGACCATTAGGGTCTACGCGGTAATCGAATTTTTCCTGCCATTTGGCATGCGCCTGGCGGCAGACTTTAACGCCTTTCAATGGCAGATCAGTCTTTGCGGGAATGTTCACATTCAATGCAATCCCGTTTGGAATACCATTCTTCAATGCCTGCTCGGTGATCGCCTTGATGAAAGGTACGCCGTGGCTGAAATCGGCATCCTCCCTGAAATCACAAAGTGAAAAGCCGATCGCCGGAATACCCTCTATCGCCGCCTCAATGGCTGCCGACATCGTGCCGGAATAAAGCACGCTGATCGAGCTGTTGCTGCCGTGGTTGATCCCACTCACGACGAGGTCGGGCTTGCGGTCCCGCAACACGTAGTTTTTGGCCAGTTTTACGCAGTCGGCCGGTGTCCCCGAGCATTCGTATTCTGTTACATTATCAAAAATATGGGTGGAATATAGCCTGAGCGGTTCACCGATGGTAATGGCATGGCCCATTCCGGATTGAGGGCTGTTGGGAGCGACCACGATCACTTCGCCCAGCGTCTGCATGATTTCAACCAGTGTCCGGATTCCTTTCGAGGTTATTCCGTCGTCATTTGTAACTAAAATGAGGGGTTTCATATATTTCTACTGATCGGGTGCTTAGCAGCTTCGTGCGATCGGGTCTGCCGGCTCAGTAACATGGTTTTTAAGTG
>CAMLNK010000358.1 GCA_946481035.1 uncultured Dyadobacter sp.
ACGGCCTGTCGGGGAATGCCGTGGGTGAAATGGTACAGGACAAAAAAGGCTTCATGTGGTTTGCGAGCCGTAATGGCCTCAACCGCTTCGACGGCCATAATTTCAGGGTTTTTCAGAGTGTTGCCGGCGATTCACTGAGCATCGGAAGCAATTCTATTTTTGCATTATACGAAGATACCTCCGAGAAGCTCTGGGTAGGTACGCACAAGGGCGTGTACCGCTACGACCCGGTTGCCGACCGTTTCGACGCTTTCAAACTGATCCCCGCCGGCGAGGTGCTTGAAATCCGCGGCGACCGGAACGGCAACATCTGGATTATCTCCGATCTTACATTGTACCGCTATCACGTCCGTACCGGACGGGTAGCGCGCGTCGAGCTTGGGGGCGGGCAGCCTGTTTCGCTCCATATTTCGCCTGCCGGGGCGGTTTGGGTGGCCAGCAACAATGGCGTGGTGCGGTATTATCACCAGGATACCGGCCGCTTTGAGGCCTTCAATATCGGGGAGTTGTCGGGGATCCGGGATATTTACGGGTCCACAACCCTGCATGCGGTCGGCGACTCATCGCTGCTGATCGGCACGATGAGAAAGGTATTGCTTTTGAATTTCGTCAAAAAACAGGTCCGTAACCTCACCGCCGCCGAACTTCCGCACGGGGACGTGCAGGTACACACCATTTTCCAAAAAAGCGACCGCGAGTTCTGGCTAGGTACCGAATCGGGGCTTTACATTCTCGACCTGATCTCGGGTCGCTCACAACATATTGTCCGTGAGCAATTTAACCGATACTCGATCACCGACAATATTGTCAACTCCATCCTCCGCGACCGCGAGGGCGGCATTTGGATCACCACGCAGTTTGGCGGTATCAATTACTATTCGACCCAGTTCAACAACTTCCGCAAGTTCTTCCCAAAACCCGGTAACAGCATCAGCGGCAGCATTGTGCATGAGATTACCAGGGACAAATACGGCCATTTGTGGGTCGGTACCGAGGACGCCGGCCTGAACCGGCTCGATACGCAAACCGGCCGGTTCAAAGCTTTTCTCCCCGACGGCCGGTCCGGCAGCATTTCCTACCGCAACCTCCACGGCATGGTCGCCGACGGCAACGAGCTGTGGGTAGGGACTTACGAGCACGGCCTGGACCTGATTGATTTACGCACCGAACGGGTAGTCCGGCACTACAATTCGTCTTCGGACCCGCGCTCGCTGAGCAGCAATTTCATTGTAACGATGTATAAGACCCGCGGCGGCGACATTCTCGCGGGCACGTGGATCGGCCTTTGTAAATACAACCGGGAAACCGACGATTTTACGCGGTTGCCGTTTTTCAACACCCAGGTACAGAGTATTCACGAGGATGCGGAAGGTACCCTTTGGGTAGCGAGTTATGGCCGTGGGGTTTCCTTTTTTAATCCAAAAACCCAAAAACAGGGCCATTTGCGGTACAATGCCGAACGGCCCGGCGGGCTGGTCGATGACTACGTGAACAGCATTTACCAAAGCTCCGATAAGAGCATCTGGCTCTGCACCGAGCACGGGCTTTCGCGCTATAATCCTAAAACCGGCACATTCCGGAACTACCGTAAAACCAACGGGCTACCCGACAACCAGGTGTTCCGCATTTTGGAGGACGATGCGGGCAATTTCTGGATCACCACCTCGCGCGGGCTCGCGAAGCTCGACGGCCGCACCGACCGTTTCACCAATTTCCACACCGGCAACGGGCTCCCGACCGATCAGTTCAACTACAACTCGTCTTACAAGGATTCGGACGGTACGCTCTATTTCGGTACCGTGGCAGGGATGGTCGGTTTTAAACCGGCCGCATTGCTCCGCAATGCATTTGTACCGCCGGTTTACATTACACGTTTGCAGGTCAACAACCGGGATGTCGACATACGGCAGGAAGACGCGCCGCTGAAACAGTCGATCGTTTATGCCAGTGAAATCACCCTGCCCTACCAGAGTTCGAGCCTGAGTTTCGATGTGGCGGTGCTGAGCTACGTTATTCCCGAGCAAAACGCCTATCAATACCAGCTCGAAGGCCTCGCCAAAGAATGGGTACCGTTCCATGTCAGCCGACGCATTCAATTTGCCAAGCTGCCGCCGGGTGATTACACATTAAAAATCCGCGGGGCCAACAACGACGGCCTCTGGAATAACCGCGAAACCAGGCTGCGCATCACCATTTTGCCGCCGTTCTGGGCTACGGGTTGGGCCTGGTTGTTTTATGTGGTGCTGGTAGTGAGTATTATTGTGGTAATTTTCCGTTATTATTTTCTCGCCCTCCATGAGAAGAACCGACGGCAGATCGAGACGATCGAAATGGGGAAAGAGCGGGAAATTTATAATGCCAAGATCGACTTTTTTACCAATGTGGCCCACGAGATCCGCACGCCGCTGACACTGATCAAGATGCCGCTCGACAAGCTGCTGGCCAACAGAAAGTCGGATCCGGAAATGATAGAGAGTTTGAATATGATTGATAAAAATACCTCCCGACTGATAGACCTTACCAACCAGCTCCTCGATTTCCGAAAAGCCGAGGCCAATAATTACAGCCTTAATTTTACTAAAACCGATATTAACGACCTGCTTAGCGACGTTTTCGGCACTTTCCGCCCCGCGGCCGAGCAAAAGCAATTGCAATATAAACTCGAACTTCCCCGCATTACCTTACAGGCATTCGTGGATGAAGAGGCTTGCAAGAAAATCGTCAGCAACCTGGTGAATAATGCGATCAAATACGCCGAAAGCAGTGTCAAAGTGAAGTTATCGCCATTCAACAGCGATGATCTTTTGTTCCATATCGAGTTCACCAACGACGGCCCGCTGATCGGCTACGACGACCGTGACCGTATTTTCGAACCGTTCTACCGCGCAGAGGGCAACAGCAAAGAACCGGGCACCGGTATCGGCCTCCCGCTCGCACGCTCGCTGGCGGAACTGCACAAGGGCGCACTCGAACTGAAACGTTCGGAGCTCGACCAGAATACTTTCCTGCTTTCGATCCCTATTCACCAGGATTATGAATTGGATTTAAATAAGGAAGATGAAAGCCGGCACCAAGCGGCCGGCGCTCACGGCGCGGACCAAAACGCTACTAACCCCCACAAACCCAATGTGCTGCTGGTCGAGGATAATGCCGAAATCCTGGGCTACCTGGGCCGTGAGTTGAGTATGGAATACAACATTTTCAGGGCGGGCGACGGGCGGCAGGCGATTGATCTGTTGCAGGAAGAGAATATCCACCTGGTGATCAGCGACATTATGATGCCCGTCATGGACGGCATTGCATTGTGCCGCGAAATGAAGAACGACATCCGTTTCAGCCACATTCCGATCATTTTGCTAACGGCCAAAAATTCGATCAGCTCGAAAATCGAAGGGCTGGAAGTAGGTGCGGATGCCTATATCGAGAAGCCTTTTTCGCTTGATCATTTGTCGGCCCAGATCAACAACCTGCTTCAAAACCGCGACATTATCAAAGACTATTTCGCGCGCTCGCCGCTCACGCACATCAAGGGCATTGCATTTTCGCGTGCTGACAAGGATTTTCTCGAACAGCTCAACGCCATTATCACCGCCCACATCGCCGACAGCGACCTGGACGTGGATATGCTCTCATCCAAAATGAATATGAGCCGCCCTACCCTTTACCGGAAAATCAAGGGCATTTCCGACATGACGCCCAATGAACTGATCAACCTTTCCCGCCTCAAAAAAGCGGCCGAACTGCTTGCGGAAAAGAACTACAAGATCAACGAGGTGGCCGATATGGTCGGGTACAGCGTACCTACCAATTTTTCACGCGATTTCCAGAAACAGTTCGGCGTTAGTCCTTCCGGCTATGTGAATGCGTTGTAAGTTATCCGATTTGTGATACATTTGCACATTATTTGAATTAAGTCTAAATAATGTTCTAATGAATTACCTCTCCATTTCGGGCGATAAGTGCCCTTTTCGTTCTCTCCTGTTACGTTCCCGGCTACCGCTCGCTGTTTTCCTTACCGCCACAATGTTGCTCTTCGGGCATATAGTAATGGCACAACAATCGGTGTTGAACAAAAAAGTCAGCGTCGGCAAAGGCTCGGTAAAAGGCCGTGTGCTTACGCCGGACGGCAAGCCGGTGGAGTTTGCGAATGTGGTCGTGAAAGGCACCGGCAAGGGTGCGCAAACGGACGAAAATGGTTTCTTCACGATCAACGACGTTCCGGAGGGCGACCACAATATCCTCGTTCAGCATCTTGGATTTACCTCCGCCGACCAGTTTTTCAGCATTCAAGCCAATGAACAAACCGCATTACAGCCCGTAACCGTGCAGGAAGGCGACAAAAATCTGAACGAAGTAGTCGTTTCGGCTGGCCGTGTCCGCGAAAGCCTCAATTCCGTGCCTGCCTCGATCGCCGTTTTGAAAGCAAAGCAAATTCAGGAGCAGGCGACGATCAACAACTCTATCGCAGCGATTCTCGGAAACACCATTCCCGGCCTCGGAATGCCGAATAACAAGGCTACCAATACCGGCCAGACGCTCCGGGGGCGCAGCCTGCTCGTGCTCGTCGATGGTATCCCGCAGTCGACGCCGCTCATGAACGGTAACCGCGACATCCGTTCCATTGACCCGGCCGTGCTCGAACGGGTGGAGGTCGTGAAAGGTGCTACGGCCATTTACGGCAACGGTGCAGGCGGCGGGCTGATCAACTACATTACCCGGAAGCCTACCGAAAACAAAGCGATCGGCGGCATTACGCAGCTGGGCACGCACGGCAACGTGTTCCATATGGCCGACACGCCCGGTTACCGCATTTCGCAAATGCTCCAAGGGAAGATCGGCAAATTTTCCTACGTGGTGAGCGGCCTGCTCGACCGCACAGGCGTGTACAAGGACGGTGCCGGCGATGTGATCTCGACCTCCAACGGGTTGGGCGAAACCAGGCTTTACAACGCTTACACTAAGCTTTTTTATGATTTCAATGCCAATAACGAGCTGGAATTTTCTTTCAACCTGTTCAGCAGCAGGCAGTATACCAAATATGTGAACAAAACGGGCGTTTACGGCGAGACCCCGACCATTGCCGTGCCGGGTGACAGCCCGGGCGAAGCGGAAGGGACGCCGTTTAACTATAACCTTTCCCTTCGCTACCTGCGCCGCGAACTTTGGGGCAAAACGAGCATTGATGTGACCGCCTACATGAATGGTTTTGAATCCATGAATGCCTACACCGCCTCTACGACAAGCTGGTATGGACCGGGACAGACGCAAATCACTTCACGCAAAAAAGGCTTACGGGCCAATTTTTACACCCCATTTAGTGTAAATCCCAATTTCGGAGGCGGGCTTACCTATGGCGTCGACATCCTCGGCGATGTGACCAACCAGGTGCTCACCGACGGCCGCGTGTATGTGCCCGACATGAATATGACCAGCGTTGCGTCGTACGCGCAGG
>CAMLNK010000359.1 GCA_946481035.1 uncultured Dyadobacter sp.
TCGCAGGGACCCAAACCGGCACATAATTGAGCCACAGCTGATCAGTATTCATGCCATTGCAAAGATCGAAATTCGCGCGGTCGAGCGTGCGGTGAGCCCACCATTCCAGCATTGAAATGGTTTTTTCCGAAGGCCGCAATGTCCAGCTTCCCGAGTGGTACATGCCCGCATTGAGAATGCGCTTATCGTCCAGAATGGGTGAGTTTTTTAATGGAGTTGAAATATTGGGTGTTAAAAACATCTCCGCACCGTCATTGAGCAAACTACCGAAAGACTTTTTAAGCAAAACAGTCGGGCTCAAAAAGGTAATCCGAGCGCATTCCGGATGTCTTTTCAACAGGCCCGATGCAAACCAGGGACGCGTCGCAGGCAGCAGCTCGAAATCATAATATTCGGTAGCCATTCTGTTAAAATCAGGAATGGCGAGGTCCGAAACCGGGAAAAGTTTTACGTGTTCCGGGAGCGTGTCAATACTGAGGGAATCAACCCATCCGATGTAAAAAACATCGCCGGGCTGGTGTTGTAACACAGAATCCGCCAGAGCCAGTGCATGCGCCAGGTTGGTTCGGTTACAAACTGTGTATATAATATTCATGAACGACTATTCCGTTTCAGGCAAAGTTTTAAAGTATGGTATTTCGTGAATATTGTCGCGCGAAATACCCGTTAAAGCAAAAGGTAACGTTGTTCCGTTTTGATATCGGGTACCAAATTGTGCAAAATGACTGCGCACAACATCGGTGGGTTTTCTCAAATGCGGCAAAAAGCGGTTCGCTTCAAGCTCCCAGAATACCGAATCGGCATAGGGAAGTGCTGCATTGTGCCGGTATTGATGGGCGACACTTTTTTTGCTTTTCAAAGTGGCCGTCATCCGCTCGATCCGGCAAAGGTAAAGCCCGTTGCCGGCAAAACCCGCCCCGTATAATCGTTTTTCATCCTCCGAAAGCCCGGTAATGCGCTTCAAAACGCCCGGCGCGTCGTCGGCATTGGGTAATGCAGGCCCCGCTTTGAGATAGTCATAACCTTGCTTGCACCAGTAATGCAGTTCATCTTTGACTATCCAGCTATTCAGCTCATGGATCAGCAAAAAGTCGCACCAATTGAAACGATCGTAAAAATCGGGCATCAGTAAAAGCTGCCCCAAATGCCGCCGCGATTCGAAATAGCGCTTTGGGAAATGCACAACGTCGATATTTTCGGCATGTTCGCGTACTACCGAAAGATCGGCGCCTTCGCCGGCGACGAAAATGACCGGGTAATCCGAAAGCACATGCAGCGCGTGATGCAGCAGCTTTTCTTCCGTTGGATCGATCTGGGATCCGAGAATTGGGATAATGACGGTAACCAGCTCTTTCATCAGATCGTTTGCAGCTTGCCGATCAGATAGTTGAAAGGCATTTTCAGATATTTCCTCACACGCAGGTACCTGCGCACGGGCGCGGGCTTGATGTACGCGCAGGGGAATTTGCGGTAATAGGCATTCCCGTTGCCAATCAGGCTGTTTTTGTATAATGCAAAAAGCCCGGTCAGGTCAGGGCGACCGCTCAGCTCGAAACGATCCTGGTATTTCGACAGAATATCAGGTTTCGCAGGGTCGTAGCCGCTGTAATGGAAGAAAATCAACGGGTTATCTTCATTCACGTGCCAATGGCCGTCGCGTTGCGAGAACGTGCGTTCGTGCAAATTCCAGTAGGCTGCATTGTAGCCGGGGTTTCTTTCAATATGGGTATTAGGGACAAAAACCGGGAGGAAGTTCATCCAGTTCTGGTCCACAAAAAGCCCGTTGCAAAGATCTATGAGGCATTCATAGCGCAGCTTTTCTTCCCACCACGAAATAAACCTGTCATTTTCTTCCGAACGGCTGAATGCCACAAAACCGAGGTTATAAACGCCGGTATTGAGGTGGTGCAGCTCGTTGGGCGTCAGCCGGTCGTTGATTGGCGTGTTGATATGCGGCGTAAGGACGGCATTGTGCTTCGCCAGTGAATTTTTAAGTTCTGTTAACGGCTGAAAAACAATGATATCCGGGTCGAAATAGATGACATTTTTCGCCTCGGGATAATGTTTGAAAAAATAGGTGAAATAGAAAGGCTTAACCGCCGTGTTCAGCTCCGTAATGTTGTAGCGTGCGCACATTTCCTGAAAATCGCGGATTTCGATCTTATCGATCTCGATCATCGGGTAGGAGGGTGCGTACGAATCTTCAAAGGCAACCCCTTGAAGCGTGTCCACCAGGCCAATGAAAAACCGGACATCCGGGTTGGTCGCTTTGAGCGAGTCTCCTAATGTCCGGGCTTGCGCGAGGTAATTGATGGAGCAAATGGTAAAGGCAATGGTCATTGATTGTGCTGTTCCGAAACCTGCAAAGGTAAATACTTCTGAATAATGGCTTCGACGCTCGCTACGCTTTTGTCTGTGTTATGCCTTTCCAATACTTTTTTACGTGCATTCTCTCCCAGCGTGTTCCGTAGCGAGGGATCGAGGATCAGCTGGATGATCGCGTCCGAGGCGGCCGAAATGTCCATATAAGGAACCACAAACCCGGCATCGCCCTCGATAAGCTCGGGCGCACCGCCGGCACCTTCAAAGCACACCACGGGAATTTCCTGCAATGCAGCTTCCATCACCACCAGCGGGTAAGGGTCCTCGCGGGAGCTCAAGAGCAGTACGTCGAAACGGTTGATATAATCCAGTGCACGCGGGGTCGGCGGAATAAGGATGATCTTGTCGCTCAATCCCATAAGCCGGATATCGCTTTCGATCAGCTGGTAAATCTCGTGCTGCGGGCCTGCGCCTACCCACACGAAGTAAACCGGCAATGGCTGCGTTTTACGGATAACCCGGCTGGCGATCCAGTTGAAAATGTCATTGCCCTTGCGCCATTCGGCATTTCCGCAGCCACCTATTACGATAGCGTCGTCGGGCACTTTATAGGTTTTTTCAAGAATATCGTGCTGTACCGAAAGTAATCGCTGATCGATATGCTCGTGGTCGATCAGCGTGAACGTGCTGACGCTACTGGCCGGGAAATCGTATTTCCTCACGTAAAAATCAGCCACTGCATTCGAAACGGCGATCAGGTGACCGGTCTTTTTCAGCAGGAAATCGAGGTATTCCTCGTGGGTATAAATTTTCACCGACATCGCCAGTTCATGCACGAACAGTACAAGCGGCAAATGGTGAAGGAATTTCAGGAAATCATGGTAAACCTCCGCATTGGCGATGGAGTTGATGAAGATGAGGCCGATATTCTGCTGTTCGAGCTCGGCGATAATCTTTTCATTCCCTTTTTGCTGCGAGTGTTCTTCGTAAAATTTCAGCAGATTGGTCTTGCGGAGCAGCTTGCCGGTAAACGGGGGAGTGGTTATTCTTTTGGTTTGAAAAAGACGTGTAACGCCTACTACTTCCTCAAATTCCGCTTCCAGTTCCCCTCCGTTACAGAGCAGCAGGTGCATCGGAACGCCCCGTTCTTTCAATAGCCGCAATAACTGCAGCAGCAGCAGCTGACTTCCTGCCCTGTTAGCATCGTGACTTACAAAAAGTATTTTCTTCTGCTCCATTACCGATATTAGCTAGCTCTAACTTTCGTCACCCGATCGACTCAATAAGCTTCGTAACTCATTTTTCCGGGTACTTTTTTCGCGGGGTTTCCGACATAGACACCCCATTCCTCGGTTTCTTTCATAATAGCAGATGCCATGCCAACAAGCGTGCCCTGCGCAATGGTCGTGTAATCGCGAATGGTGGCGTTCACGCCAAAGAAAGAGTAGGATTCTACCACACAATGCCCGGAAAGCACCACATGTGAAGTAAAGAAGACGTGGTCTTTAATCTGGCCGTGATGGCCGATATGGTTGCCGCTCCAAAGTACCACGTTGTTACCGATGGTCGTGAACGGCTGGATGGTATTGTCTTCCAGAATAAAGCAGTTCTCGCCGATCTCGTTATTAAAAAGCGTCGCGCGCGAACTGATATAGGAAATGAACTGATAGCCTTTCGCTTTGGCGTGGTTGTAAATCGCCTCGCGGTTGCGGTTCATATTGCGGCCGGTCATGGGCGCAAAGAATTTATATTCCGAAGGCGGGAAAATGGTTTCCACATCTTCGAAAGCTACCACGGGCAGGCCGTGAAAATTGTCTTGTTCGATGTATTGGCGATTGACGGTGAATGCAACAACCTCATGATCAGAGTCATGGGTCAAATAATAGTGCGCTAATTCTGCTGTGTCCAGTACTCCAAAAACGATAATTTTCGCCATTACTAAATCAGTTCGTATGCCTCTAATTGTTTCCTGATATCGTCGGGGCCGTTAAACATCAGAACGTCTATAACAGACAACCAAGGTACGAAAGCATTTTTAAATTGGGGGTACGGGCTAGATATACTTTTTATGAAGTCCAGTCTTATTCCCTCGTTTTCAAATTTCCCTTTATCGTACAATTCCACTCCGCCAATCGGGTTGATGTAGTGGTTTGCTTGTTCCTGTTTACAGATATCCAGAATGCGGTCCTGTCCTTTCAGGTATTTATTATGATATATCGTTGAAGAGGGAACAATCTCCGTGCCTATGCCCATGTACGCACAAGTTTTTTGCAATGCGTGAATGGCCAGCTCGTTGATTGATTCAACTTCTAAATTTACGATTTCTTCTAAGAGTTCAAAAACCTTTTGATAACCGGGAGCCTTCTGATATGATTGCTGAATGGTTTTCAATAATTTTTTCTGCCATTGCTCATGTTTGGCAAGCTCCACTTCGCGGATCAGTTTATTCTGGCTGGCGTCTTTCAGCGGGATGGTAAAAAGGTGCGCTTTACCGCCTACGAGGAGGTTGTTCCGGTTGATCCAGCCCTTGTTGATAAAGTTGACATCGTCGTAGATAATGAACTTGTCCACGGCATTGATCAGCTGGAAATAGCCGATATATGGAAAAATATACGGCTGCATGATGGCAATAGTCATGGCTTGGGCTATTTGAGTTTTCTCAGATAATAATCTTCCCCTTTTTCGATCAGGCCGGTCATCGTGGTGTCGGAACCCAGCCGGATATCGGTAGGCAATGCACGGATCTTGCTCGTGTCGTTCACGACTTTGCGCGCGTAGAAAAGGTAGTCGGCGTCTTTAGGGATCGGTCGGAGGCCTTCTTCGAACGGGTTAATGGAAATGAGTTTCCGGGTCAGGTTTTTTCCGTATAGCGGATATTCAAAATCACTATTAACAGTTGCAAGCGCCACGGTGGCGTTCTCAGGCACGATGGAATCAAAACGCACGTATGCTTTGGTAATATCAGGCCTTGCAAACGTCTGGTAAGGAATGCGGTCCATCGTCAGTGCCGACTCCATTCCGAATGACGGCAGCGGAAGGCAGCGGATGTTCAGGTAAACCGCCATAACGCCCGAAATGCAGGCCAGCCCCACGACGATCATAATGTAGCCTTTCCATACGTTCC
>CAMLNK010000360.1 GCA_946481035.1 uncultured Dyadobacter sp.
GCACTGCGGCCCTTTTTGCGCTGCCTGCCGATGCCCAGAACTTTAAAGACGGTATCCTCGTCGATGAAAACATTTTTGAAAGCGCCCCTTTCCCCGAAAGTCACGCGTCGACGATCGCGGAAACGCCTTCCGGGCTGATAGCGGCGTGGTTTGGGGGCACGAAAGAGCGCAATCCCGATGTCGGGATCTGGGTAAGCCGGTTGGAAAACGACAAATGGACTGCACCGGTGGAGGTTGCGAATGGTATCGTGAATGAAAAGCTTCGCTATGCTTGCTGGAACCCTGTTTTGTACCAGATTCCCAAGGGCGACCTGATGCTTTTTTATAAGGTAGGGCCCAATGTGGCAGGCTGGAAGGGCTTTCTGATTACCTCAAAAGACAATGGCAAAACGTGGTCGAAACCTACCGAACTGGGGGAGGGATTTTTGGGACCTGTGAAAAACAAGCCGGTATTGCTGGCGAACGGCGAACTGTGGTGCCCGTCGAGTACCGAGGGGGAGCATGGCTGGCGTGTGCATTTCGAGGTGACACCGAATTTTGGTAAAACCTGGCGGAAAGTAGGCCCGCTGAACGATGGCAAAACGATCAAAGCCATTCAGCCGAGTCTGCTGACGTACGCTAACGGAGATATGCAGATCCTTTGCCGGAGCCAGAGCCGTTCGATCGTGGAGTCGTGGTCGAAGGACGGGGGCAAAACTTGGTCGGAAGTGGCGCCATCCACTTTGCCTAACAATAACTCGGGTACCGACGCTGTGACTTTGAAGGACGGTCGGCAATTGCTGGTTTACAATCACGTGAAACCGCCGGTAGGTCAGCCGAAAGGCCCTCGTACGCCGCTTAATGTAGCTGTTTCGAAGGACGGAAAGAACTGGGAGGCGGTGCTGGTTTTGGAGGATTCGCCGATCAGTCAATATTCGTATCCGTCTGTGATTCAGACTTCTGACGGTATGGTGCATATCGTGTACACCTGGCGCCGGCAGCGTATCAAGCATGTGAAAATCGATCCGTCGAAACTGAAAGGTAGGGCGATCGTGGAGGAACAGTGGCCTATTTGATTTTGAAATCATGAAAAGAAGAAACTTTTTGACTGTATGTGCTGCCGGAATGGCGGCGCTGCCGTTCTCGTCGTGGGCTGCGGAAATGTCCGGTATGGGCATGCAGGTAGGATCGAAAAAAGGCCGGTATAAAATCGCGGTGATCGATCTGATGATCCTGAAAAGGCAAAAGCTGAGCGCATTACCGCTGGCCGGTGAAATAGGTGCCGATGGCCTGGAAGTGGATATGGGCGGCCTGGGCGACCGGCCTACCTTCGACAACAAGCTCGCCGATCCGGCTGTACGCCAGCAATACCTCGACAAAGCGAAAGAGCTCAACCTCGAAATTTGTTCGCTGGCCATGACCGGCTTTTACGCGCAGTCGTTTGCCAAACGGGATGGTGCGGAGAAGACGGTCGGTGATTGCATTGAAACGATGAAGCTGATGGGCATTAAATCCGCGTTTCTGCCGCTGGGTATTCAGGGCGATTTGGTCAAAAATCCGGAATTGCGGCCTGCGATCGTCGAGCGGCTAAAAACGGTGGGCAAAATGGCTGAAAAAGCGGGCGTCGTGATTGGTATTGAAACGGCCCTGGACGCAAAAGGCGAGGTGGAATTGCTGAAAGAAATCGGTTCTAAGGGTATTCAGATCTATTTCAATTTCTCAAATCCGCTCAAAGAGGGCCGTGACCTGTGCGAAGAGCTGCGCATTTTGGGTAAAAACCGCATTTGCATGACCCATTGTACCGATGAGGACGGTGTTTGGCTGCAAAATAATACCCGGCTGGACATGAAAAAAGTCAAAGCCACGCTCGACAAAATGGGCTGGAAAGGATGGCTCGTCATCGAGCGCTCGCGCGACGCCAGCAAGCCGCGGGATGTGAAAGGTAATTTCAGTGCGAATACCGCTTTTATGAAGGCGGTTTTCCAGTCGTGATTTACACGCTGTTGGTGCCCTTTTGATCATTACATTACTAGTCATGCTTACTCGTTTTTGCCGGTTCGTTCTCGTTTTGTTGCTGTTTGCAAGCCGTTTCAATGTCTTTTCGCAAGGATTCTCCATGGAGCAGTACAATTTGAAATGGACAAGCCAGAGCCGGAATTCGGGCGAATCGATGCCTTGCGGCGGCGGCGATATCGGGCTGAATGTGTGGGTGGAACAGGGCGATTTGCTGTTCTATATTTCGCGCAGCGGCGTTTTTGATGAAAGTAACGTCTTTCCCAAGCTCGGCCGCGTACGTGTGAGGCTTTCGCCGAATCCGTTTGATGGGGGCGATAGTTTTCAGCAGGAATTGAAATTGAACGAGGGGTATGTCGAAATTTCAGGTAAAAAGGGGAAGCTGAATGCGAAGTTGAAGGTTTGGGTGGATGTTTTTCAACCGGTCATTCATGTCGACATCGACGGTAGCAGCCGGGTTTCGGCACAAGCATGGTACGAAAGCTGGCGGACGGGGCCTGCCGACCTGACAGGCAATGCAAGAAGTGCCAGTTCCTACAAATGGGCGGCGCCGAAAGTCCCCGTTTTTCCGGATAGCGTCAGGCACGAGGGCAACGGCGTGCTGTTTTACCACCGGAACCGCGACTCTACGATATTTGATGTGATAGTAGCTCAGCAGAAGCTGGAACCCGTCAAGCCGAAACTTTGGAATCCGCTGAAAAACCTCACTTACGGCGGCTGGATGACCGGCAAAGGCATGGTTCCCGATCCTGCGATCGCCACCGGCCGGTATGCCGATGCGGCATTCAAAGGGTTTGGATTGAAAAGCAAATCGCCCTCGCGCAGCATTCAGCTTAGCATTTACCTGCATACCGATCAGCAAAAGGACATTGCCGTTTGGAAAAAAGGGCTTCTGGAAGCTGTTGCGAAAGCGAAGCCGGCGGAGAAAACGGCGAGGATTAACACGCTGGAATGGTGGAAGCAATACTGGCAACGAAGCTATATTGCGTTGAATACCAGCAAAAAAGATAGTATTTCGCCTATTTGGCAGGTAGGGCGTAATTACCAGCTTTTCCGCTATATGCTCGGGTGCAATGCATTGGGGAGTTATCCTACGAAATTCAACGGCGGGCTGTTTACTTACGACCCCGTTTTTGTGGACACGTCCTACCATTTCACAGCCGATCACCGTAATTGGGGCGGAGGGATTTTTACGGCGCAAAACCAGCGGCTTGTATATTGGCCGATGCTCAAAAGTGGTGATTTTGACATGATGAAACCGCAATTTGAGTTTTACCAACGTATTTTAGCTAACGCCGAAACCCGCACACAACATTACTGGGGGCACAATGGGGCCTCATTTACCGAGCAGATCGAGAACTTCGGCTTGCCCAACTATGCCGAGTACAGCTCGAAGCGCCCTGCCGGTTATGATCCGGGGTTGGAATACAACAAATGGCTGGAATACCTTTGGGACACCTCGCTGGAATTTTGCCTGATGATTCTCGACCAGCAGCATTTTACCGGTGCGGGCATTGCGGAATACCTGCCTTTTATCGAAAGTTGCGTCGTATTTTTTGATGAACATTACCAATACCTGGCCGGACAGCGAAGTGCCGCAAAACTTGATCAGAATGGCCATTTGGTTCTTTTTCCGGGCAGCGCAGCCGAAACTTACAAAATGACCTACAATTCCGCGACCACCGTGGCGGGTTTGGAGACCGTGCTCGAAAGAATGCTCGCATTGCCCCCGGAATACGGCAATGCGGTGCAGCGCACGCACTGGAAGGAGATTTTGAGCCGGATTCCCCCGCTGAGCTTCCGCGAAATGCAGGGGCATCGCACGATCGCGCCCGCACAAGCGTGGGAACGCATTCAAAACACCGAAATCCCGCAGTTGTACCCCGTGTTTCCGTACGGCATTTATGGTATCGGCAAGCCCGACCTGGAAACGGCGATCAACACCTGGAAATACGACACGGAAGCCATTAAAAACCGTAACTACACCAGCTGGCACCAGGATAATATCTTCTGCGCACGTCTGGGACTAACCGAAGAGGCTGCCGCCCTGACCGTTAGAAAATTGCAGGACTCCGGTCGTCGTTTCCCCGCGTTCTGGGGCCCCGGCCACGACTGGGTTCCGGATCACAACTGGGGAGGTTCCGGGATGATCGGCTTGCAGGAAATGCTTATGCAAACATCGGGAGATTCGATCTATCTGTTACCCGCCTGGCCCAGCGACTGGGACGTGCAATTCAAGCTCCACGCGCCAAAGAATACGGTGGTGGAGGGAGAGTGGAAAGGGGGTAAAATGATGAACCTGAAAGTGATGCCGGAGAGTCGGAGAAATGATGTAATTTGCTCAAAATGTGGATCAGGAGGCTTCAAGTAATGGTTGTATTTTACAACTGGCGAAAAACGCGAAATGTGAGTGAATGTTTCTAGATTTGCTAGGTCAATCTATCAGTCAAACTAAAACCACGCACTTAGACTATGAGCTCACACAGCGAAGTTAAAACAGAATCTATCACTTACATCACATTTGGAGTTACAGCCGGCTTGGTATTAGGGGCCATATTTGGTCCTGCGGGCGCGGTTGTCGGCGTTCCGTTGGGGGCAATTCTCGGAGCATGGTTTGACAAGAGATATCCTGAAACAAATCACCACCCTTCCAACCCCGAATCTGGCAAGGACGCTGCCAAAAAAGCACAAATTCATTAGTTACAGCCACTTATAACATTTGATGGTTGTATGGAAAACCACTTGAATCATTATATCATTTCGCTGACGACGTGTCTTGTAGGTGCGGCGCTTACGTTGTCTTTGCTGCTACCCGGCATGGATTGGAAAATGTGCAGGAAAGTGTGCTCGTTAGGGTGTTCGGAGATCTTTTGGTCATTTGCGCTGCATCGCGAATTGTTTTTCTTTCATTCGATGAGGCCCTGTGTAGTACAGTCGCAAAGATCGATATGACTTTTATGGCTGTGGGGGCTGTTGTAATTATGATCGTCACCGTAAAAGATCTCGTTTCAAAATTCAAATAAGATAGTGCCTGCCATAAATTGCACCGAAGGCAATACATCACATAAATAAATCAATATTTTTTAGCTTTATTTTCGATTGTTTTTCTTTTCTTTGTTTTATTGAAAAAGGAATGATTTAACGAGTTCAAAACAAGGCTTCCGGAATGTTGAACGGCCCATTTGTGCTGGCGATTGATCAGGGTACCAGCAGTACTAAAACCGTGATTTTTAGCGAAAAAGGTAGGGTTGTGGCACGGGGTAGCGAGCCGCTGCACACGATGTACCTTGATGGTGGCCTGGTGGAGCAGGACCCGCAGGAGATTTATGAGAATGTGTTGACGTCGGTCGCAAAATGCATCGCCGATTTTACAGCAAAAGGAGGACGTATAGAGGATATCCGTTCGTGCGGCATTTCCAACCAGCGGGAAACTTTTGTGCTTTGGGAT
>CAMLNK010000361.1 GCA_946481035.1 uncultured Dyadobacter sp.
GCCTCGGACGGCTATATTGTCCCAGTCAAAAACGGACGATTCGAGAATGTTTTTCTTGGGTTGGGCAATAATGCAGGTCAATGTGCAGCAGACAGAGATAGAGGCAATAGTAAGGTCTCGTTTTGTAATTTTCATAAATAGGGTTCATTGAGTAGTTTTAAGTAGAAAGACTTCTATCGGAAAGGTTTACCTTGAATGATTTTGCAAAAATAATTTAAATTTTTATTGGATTAGTTTTAAAAGTGATTCAGAGTGCACTGATATTTTGATAATGGGCAAATAAACGTTATTCTTGAAGTTAAAACGCGGAAAACTTTCCGCCGTCAGTTTGCGCTCAATTCATGGAAGATCAATCAAGAAGAAAGTTCCTGCACAATGCGGGATTGGCTTCACTCGCCTCTGTTTCCCACGTCACCGCCGAGCCCGAAAAGAACAAGGAGCTGTTTATTCATCACGTTTTCTTTTACCTCAAAGAACCCAACAACGCCCAGCACGAGGCGCAGCTGCTGGAAGGGTTGCACAAGCTGGCCAAGGTACCGGCGATCGAGTATGTGCACATCGGGAAGCCCGCATTAACGAGCCGCGAGGTGATCGTCAAAGATTACACGATTTCGTGGATGTGTTTTTTTAAGAATATCATTGAGGAAGAAATCTATCAAACGCACCCGATCCACCTCGAATTTATCGAGCAATATTCCCATTTGTGGGAAAAAGTAGTGGTTTACGATTCAATAGGGCCAAAGAAGGTTGATTAATGCCTTTGGCGGGTACCATCATATGTTGAAAAAGCAGTGATATGAAAGAGAATTTCAAAGAAAACCACCCTGAATGCCGGGAAATGATCCTGCCGGTACGGGATGCACTGGACGTAATCAGCGGGAAATGGAAGATTTCGATCCTTATTGCGATGGCCCTCGGCAACAAGCGGTTTATGGAATTGCAGAATGCCATTCCGAACATCACGCCGCGAATGCTGTCGAAGGAGCTGAAAGAGCTGGAAATGAACCTGCTGGTGGAGCGAAAAGTGTATGATTCGTTTCCGCCCGTGATAGAATACGAGCGCACCGAACACGCCCGTACACTCGAACCGCTGATCGAAGAGCTTCGCCGCTGGGGCGAGTATCACCGGCTGGTGATCATTGGTACCAATATTGAACATCCCGCAAATGCATTACAGGATTGAGGTAAAGTTGCCTCCCGGGCGACTTTGTGATCGTAATGTGAATCCGTTTAAGAAAAATCAATGAAGTTATTCCCGTATTTGGCCGCGTCACTGGTCGCTTTTGGTTTGTCGTTCTCGCCTGCGTGTGCGCAGGAGCATTCGGATGCGATCCGCTTGAACCAGGTCGGATTTTACCCGGCTGCACCGAAAATAGCCGTTGTAGCGGCAGATGCAGGCGATGCGTTCGAAGTGAAGGATGCCAAATCGGGAAAAACGGTTTTGAGAGGGAAGCTCGGAAGCACCCGTACCAGCCAGCATTCGGGCAGGCATACGCGTCTGGCCGATTTTTCGACGCTTAACAAGCCGGGTTCTTATATTATTGAAATTCCGGGGTTGGGAAAATCGGCGCCGTTCCATATCGACGGTCGCGTTCACCGGGGTGTTGCCGCAGCCGCATTGAAAGGCTTTTATTATCAGCGAGCTTCCATTGGACTCCCTGAAAAATACGCGGGAAAATGGGCGCGCCCGGCCGGTCACCCCGACGACAAAGCACTGGTTCATGCATCGGTGGTGTCGGAAGGACGGCCTGAGAATACCGTAATTTCCTCGCCGCGGGGTTGGTATGATGCGGGCGACTACAACAAGTATATTGTCAATTCAGGCATTACAATGGGGACGTTGCTCTCGTTGTACGAAGATTATCCGCTTTATTTCGAAGATTTTAACATCAATATTCCCGAAAGCAACAACGGTGTTCCCGATTTGCTCGATGAGATAGCCTGGAACCTGCGCTGGATGCTTACCATGCAGGACCCGGCCGACGGCGGTGTTTACCACAAGCTTACCAACCCGCGTTTTGATGGAATGATCATGCCGGATGCTGCAAAAAATCCCCGGTATGTGGTACAGAAAGGCACCGCCGCAACGCTCGACTTTGTGGCGGTGATGGCTCAGGCGTCGCGGGTATTCAAAAGCTTTGACAAGAAATTCCCCGGCCTGGCCGATTCCTGCATCACGGCTGCGGTGAAAGGCTGGCAATGGGCAGGAAAGCATCCTGCGGTGTTGTACAATCAGGATGCGATGAACAAAGAGTTTGACCCCGACGTGGCTACCGGCGCTTACGGCGACCGTTCCGTGAAGGACGAGTGGATATGGGCAGCGTGTGAAATGTACGCTACGACAGGCAAACCGGAATACATCAAAGAAATTGATCTGGAATTACAGCAACCCATCGCATTGCCTGCTTGGAGCCAGGTGAAAACATTGGGATATTATACACTGCTGCGTTTTGCCGAAAAGCTGAAATTGCCCGCCGGGCAGTCCGATGCATTGCGGAAGAATGTCCTGGATTACTCAACACGGCTTCTGGCCGACCTCGAAAAGCAACCGTACAACACCGTAATGGGCAAAGTTGCGCAGGATTATGCGTGGGGCAGCAGCTCGGTTGCCGCGAACCAGGGCATTGCGTTGCTGTATGCCCACCGACTGTCCAAAGATCAGAAATACCTCCATGCTGCGCTGGGAAATCTCGATTACCTGCTGGGTCGGAATGCGACAGGCTATTGTTTCCTGACGGGTTTCGGCTCCAAACGTGTTATGCACCCGCACCACCGGCTGTCCATTGCCGATGGAGTCGCGGACCCGATCCCAGGCTTGCTTTCGGGCGGTCCTAACCCCGGGCAGCAGGATAAATGCGCCGGCTACCCGAACAAGTTCGCCGACGAGTCTTTTACCGACAACGATTGCTCGTACGCGTCCAACGAAATCGCTATCAATTGGAATGCGCCGATGGTATATCTCGCGGCAGCCCTGGAAGCGACGATGAAATAGCCGGATTTTCAGGCCTTTTTACCCTTCAGCGGAACGGTTTCCGGGGTTTCGTTATAGCCTTTCTTTTTCGTCATATTCACTTTTTCGGACTTCTGAATGGCTTCCTGTTTCAGGAGGCCGGAAGGTTTCCGGCTATCGTCCTTTTGCTTCGATTTACCTTTCGGTCCGCCATGGCTCGGCGAGCCGCCTTCCACATTGCTGGTTTGCGTTTTCATAGTTTTTCAGGTTTAGGCAAATACCTGCAATTTTCATTCCCGGTGGCCTTACTTTTTAAGCCTGGTGCAGTAGAACGGCCTCCGGGGACGACTCTTTATCAAATCACAATCCAGCAAACGGTATGAACCTTTTCAAATCCATTTCTCAACTACGCGATCTCCTCAAAAACATCGATATCGAAGCCGTTACCAAGCTTTCCCGGAAGGTTGACCTCAATCAGTTAATGGGCATCGTCTCGAAGATGAGCGAGGAAGATCTTGCCAAAATGCTGAAATTCATGCAGGCCGGTTCCGGCAAAAAGAAGGCGCCGCCGGTCGTGAATGGCGACTTTTACGAACTTGCCTCTACACTTAACCCGGAAGAGCAGGAGATTCGCCTGAAAGTTCGCGAGTTTATGGAAACGGAAATCAAGCCGATTGCTAATTACTACTGGAACAATGCACAGTTTCCAATGCATATTATCCCGCTGATGGCCAAGTTGGATATTTGTGGACTTACCTACCACGGATATGGCTGTGCCGGGCGGTCGGCACTGCTCGAAGGCTTTATCGCGATGGAAATGGCGCGCATCGATTCGTCTGTTTCTACTTTCTTCGGCGTGCATAGCGGCCTTGCAATGGGCTCAATTTACCTGTGCGGTTCGGAGGAACAGAAGCAGCAATGGTTGCCGGTAATGCAACGTATGGAGCTGATCGGTGCATTTGGCCTTACCGAGCCGGAAGTAGGCTCAGGCGCTGCCGGCGGACTCACAACAACCTGTCAGCGGGAAGGAGACGAATGGGTCATCAACGGCCAGAAAAAGTGGATTGGTAATGCGACGTTCTCCGATATCACGATTATCTGGGCGCGCGATTTAGGTGATAACCAGGTGAAAGGATTTATCGTCCGGAAGGAAAACCCCGGCTTCAAAGCGGAGAAAATGGAGGATAAAATGGCGTTGCGTACCGTGCAGAATGCCTTGATCACATTGACAGATTGCCGTGTACCGGAGGCCGACCGCCTTCAAAATGCCAATTCGTTCAAAGATACCGCCAACGTCCTGCGTATGACGCGTGCGGGCGTTGCATGGCAGGCGGTCGGGTGCGGGCGGGGCGCGTACGAGCTGGCTTTGAAATACACCATGGAAAGAAGGCAGTTCGGGCGCCCGATCGCGGGTTTTCAATTGGTACAAGACCTGTTGGTAACGATGCTCGGCGATCTTACGGCGATGCAAACGATGGTTTACCGGTTATCCCAATTGCAGGACGCGGGCGATCTGGCCGACGAGCACGCCTCGCTCGCGAAGGTGTTCTGCACGCTGCGTATGCGCTCGATCGTGGACCATGCGCGGGAGCTCTTCGGTGGAAACGGCATATTGCTCGAATACGACATTGCCCGCTTCGTGGCGGATGCCGAGGCCATTTACTCTTATGAAGGCACCAAGGAAATCAATTCGCTGATCGTCGGCAGGGCCATTACCGGGGAAAGCGCGTTTGTATAAACGAAAAAGGGCAGTTTCAGCTGCCCTTTTTGTTACCGTTTCAGTGTTCCGGATTTCATTTCGCTAAGGTCCTTTTCCATCGAAACCCACGACATGCCGCTCACCTTTTGTGCTTCTACGGCCTTGGTCTGCCATTCAATCGCCTCGTCTTTTCGGCCTAATTTGTAAAGTAAGTGTGCGTAAGTGTCAATATATGCCGGATTACCCAGCGGTAAGTGGCTCTTATCCCGCCGCAGATCTTCATGCCATTCCATCGATTTTTTGGACCACATCAATGCGAGTTCCAGGTCGCGGGGATTGTTGTTGAACTGGTAGAAATTCCAGGCGTGATTGTTCAGTTCGACGTGAAAAAATTGCGAGGGCGGCGCGAATTGTACCGCCTGCTTTTCACCGGCCGGACCGAGTGGCGTCTGGGCGGCCAGATTCTTTTTCAGCATTTCATCATCCATTCTTTTCAGCGAATCGGCGGTAAGCATCATATGGTTGTGCCGGATCATGTTGCGGCAGACGCGGAAGTACGTCGCCGTATCTTTCACCGCCAAATGGTACTGCACCATGTTCCTGTCAGAGGCCAGCTGACCCTTTTGGAAATCCGTCTTATAGGTGTTTTGCAAAAAGTAGGAGCTTTGATGCGCCAGGTTCACGTTTTTCGTTTCGATCGCTTTGCGCATTGTATTTCCAATAATGCCGCTGTTGAATCCGAAAGCTTCGTGAGTTGGAACCGATTTATACAAACTATCGATCAC
>CAMLNK010000362.1 GCA_946481035.1 uncultured Dyadobacter sp.
CGAGCGCGAATTGCCGTCGCTCAATACCGAGTTGACGTTCTCTACGATCGCTCTCGGGATGTTGGCTGCCGGGAGCTGGTCGCCGGGGGCACTTTTTTGTTTTACGAACAAATGCTGCACTTTCAGCTCGTTGGTGATTTTCGAATTGAGTGTAGAGCGGAGCGATGCAAGGAGGCTGTTGTCCTGGTTGAAGTCGTTTCCATACGATTCGTAGGCGTTGATCGTCGTGTTATCCGCCAGACCGAGCTTGTTGCGGTCGTTGGTGTAGTTGTTGCGGATCGTCAAAAGGTTACGGTTGTTCAACTGCCAGTCGAGACGTAAAAATGCTGCGTCGGAACCACGTTTTTTGTCGAATGTTCCAAACTGCGGACTATCCGACATCCCATATTTGCTGCGACCGATTTCCACGAATTTGTCGAGCGTGGCGCGGGTCACATTAAAGCGGTTTTCGTCAACCGGGCTGAGAATGTCGGCGATGATCAACGGACGGCTATCCTGCTGGTGATCCCAAGCCATGAAGAAATGCAGCTTGTCTTTCAGAATCGGACCACCCAATGAGAAACCAAACTGATTGGTAGCGAACTTGTTGTTGATTTTGTTGCCGCGAATATCGTAGGGGCTCGACAACCAGTCGGCGCGCGTGTAGTTGAATGCGCTACCGCTCAATTGGTTGGTGCCCGATTTTGTTACCGCGCTGATGGTACCGCCGCCGCTGCGTCCGTAAGTGACGTCATACTGGTTGGTAACCACCTGAAACTCGCGAACCGCTTCGATCGAGATCGAGTAGGGGGCGCCGCTTCGGCTGGTAGTAGCGCCTGCGGAAGTCGGGTTTTTAGAGCTCATACCGTCGATGGTGTAACCCGTTGAAGAACCCAGTTGGCCGGAAATGTTACCTCCGCGGCTCAATGGCGAAAGATCCATCAGCGACGTAAAATTCCGTCCGTTCACCGGCAGGCGGGTAATATCCCTTGCCGAAATGGCTGTGGAAGCGCCCAGGTTTTCGATTTTGTTTTTGATCCCGGAAGCTACAACGCTCACCACTTCGAGCGTCTGGCCAGCCTCTTTCATACTCATCTTAACCTTCACCGCGTCGCCCTGGTGGAGGAGATAACCTGTCAGTTTTTGTTCGCCAAAGCCAACGTAACTCGCTGTCACCGTGTAAGGACCGCCCAATGGAAGCTCTTTGAAGGCATACTCGCCTTTTGCATTGGTAACGGTTCCTGTCGTAAAGCCTGTGGATTCGTTTTTCACCTGCACGGTCGCACCGGGCAGTCCGGCATTCTGGTCGTCGGCAACCATACCGGATATCGACGCCTGCGTTGTTTGGGCCCTCAACACTGCGATGTTGCCAAAGCAGCAAAGCAATGTCAGGATAATAGGAAGTAAAAATCTCTTATGCATGAGCATGTTGTTGGTTAAACAAAATTTGCCGCAAAAGAAGAGGATCTACTTGTCCAGGGTATTATTGAAATGTTATGTAATTGTAAAGTATCGGATACATCGGGTTCTACCCCTCGCCACGCATTCGAAAAAAATCTGCTATTTTTTTTTAAGTCTTGTCCAATCCTTCAAAACTCGTTCGTCATGGATATGAATTTTGAGCAAATCATACAGAATTCAGTTATTCAATCATTCAATCATTCAATCATTCATTCAACGATCATGAAACAAAGAATCGATCTCCGCGAAAAAGGACAAAAAGCGATCAAAGCCATGTACGGAATAGGCGGTTACCTGGCTAAGTCGCAGGTAGAGCAGCGCCTGTTAAACCTCATTTATCTCCGGGTATCACAAATCAACGGCTGCGCGTTCTGCATCGATATGCATTCTAAGGACCTGCGTGCCGAAGGCGAAACCGAGCAAAGGCTCTATCTGCTGAATGCCTGGCGCGAAGCTCCGTTCTACTCGGAACGCGAGCAGGCCGCATTGGCCTACGCGGAGGCCGTAACAGTGTTGAAAGACAGGGAGGTTACCGACGAGGTATTCAACGCGGTCAATGCGCAGTTTACGGACGAGGAGATTGTAGACCTCACACTCGCGATCACGACCATCAATTCCTACAACCGCTTCAACATCGCATTCCGCACCGAAGCCGGAAGCTACGAGCCGGGTCAGTTTGCGGTGCATTAAGCATTTCACTTCATCAATTTGCAAGTCCGGGGCGCGTAGCCCGGGGCGCGCGTCAGTATCTTCCATACACGACGTTGCGCCCCGGGCTGCTGCATTATCCGTTTCTTATTCTTTGATCAATTTAAAGCTACTTTGCAACTGATCCGAGTTGACTTTCAGGATGTAAAACCCTGGTTTGAGTAGCTGCACATCCACGTCGAACCTGCCTGATCCGGCCCTGCCGGCCGCAACTGCATTGCCGTTTGTATCAACAATTTGCCAAGTCGTCGGAGCCTCCGTCGAGAGGTTCACCTGCACATTTTTGCTGGCGGGGTTGGGATACAGGACGGGGTTCTGTACATTCAATGGCAATTGTTCTATTTTCGAATAGGCGAAGCTTTCGTCCAGATCGATCATTTTCAGTCGGTAGTAGGCGTGCGTGCCGGGTAATGTCGCCAGCTGTGCATCTTTAAATGTGTAATGTTTAATGGAAGTAGCTTCCGATGGTTTTAAATTTCCGATCGTGGCAAAGTTCCGGCCGTCGGTGCTGCGCTGGATTTCGAAGTGTGAGAAGTGCACTTCTTCGGTGGTGTTCCAGGTCAGGAGCCCGTAGCCCTCTTTAAGCCGTGCGGTGAAATCGGTGAGTTTTACAGGAAGTGCCGCCAAATCTTTGCTGGCAATGTAAAACGACGAACCGCTTTGCGCATCGAATGTAAATACATATCCACCCAAATACGGCTCTACCGCCGAGAGAATTGGGCGTGCGGTAGCGCCGATTCGGGTGGAGCAAGTACTTACGCGGTTTGAGAACACAGTCAGATCGTCAACACCGGTAATGGGCGTATTGCCGGGTTTCGCATTATTCAGCTCCATCAGCCCGTCAACTTCCTCTTTTTTGACATAAAAACGCACAGTAGCAGGTGCGTCCGTGTTGGAACCGGTCCATGATATCGTCATATTCCTGCCCAGGAAAAGGTTGCCTTTCAAATCTTGAAGCGCGGTCCCATTGTGCACATGCACCGAGGCGAACACATTCGTAATGGCATTGTCGTTTCCGTTTACTTCGGCGAAAATGTTGCCTTCATCGTCTACCGATGCTTGCCAGGTGTGCGGGGTTTTGGTGTTGTCGGGGTTTTCGCCGGCCGTGACGCATCCGCCCGGTGTACCATTTGAAATTACAGCAGGCACCTTTGCGAGTGTAAGTGATGTGTAAATGGGTTTTTGCCCGGTTTCCGAGCGTAGTGAACCGGTGGAACTGAAATATTTATACTGTTCGTTCCATTCCATGATACCGCCGCCGAAATAGCCTCCACCACTACTGTTCAGAGCAAAAATCTTTCCGTTGTAAACCAGCGGGGTGGAACGGCTGTTGCCGAGATGCGCGGGTATATTGTACTCCTTTGTGAATGTATTGGTTGCGGGGTCCCATGTGAAAAACGTTCCGTAGGTTTCACTTCCACCTTGAAACGTAAGTCCTCGGAAGCGATCTTTCCACCAGGTAAGCGCGCCAAATGGCTTGGTGCCTTTTACAGCGTCGAAGTCTATTTTTTTCGTGTAAATATTGGTGGCCGGGTCCCATTCAAAAATTACGCCCTCGTTACTGGCGCCACCTGCATTTGTCATGCCGTAAAATTTACCGTCCCGGAATACGATATCACCGTAGGGCAGCCCCCCTTCGGATTGAGAAAGGTCGATGTGCTTGGTGTAGATGTTCTGTTCAGGATCATATTCAAAGATGGTCCCATAGTTGTTAGCACCGCCGTATTGGGTCATTCCGTAGAACTTTCCATTTTCCAGCGTAAGGCTGCCGGTAGGTGAAGCGCCGTCCGCCCCTCCGAAATCATGCTTTTTGGAGAATGCATTATTATCGGGGTCCCATTCAAACAAGGTACCCAGATTATTCGCTCCGCCATTTTTGGTCATTCCGTAGAATTTCCCGTCTTTAAGGGTAAGATTACCTTCCGGATTAGCGCCCTTTGCGACGTCCAGGTCCAGCAGGCGTTTGTAAGTTCTGGTGTTGAGATCAAACTCAAATAGCACTCCCACGCCTTCCGAACCGCCCTTCGAGGTCATGCCGTAGAGCTTTTCGCCTTTTAGTGTAAGGCTGCCCATCGCCAGATGGCCATTACTTTCATTGAAATCAAAATGTTTGATAAAGTCGCCCGACACCGGGTCCCATGAAAACATGATTCCACCCGCGTGCTTTCCGCCTGCATAGGTAGACGAGTAAAATTTGCCGTTCCAAAATGTGAGCCGGGCCTTACCCTGGCTGCCGACCTGCGGGTCAAAATTGTAGCGGATGTTGAATACATTAGTGGCCGGGTCCCACTCGTAAATATAGCCTTCGCCATTCGGTCCGGCTACGCCTGTGGAGTAAAATTTTCCATTGAGCAATGTCATATGCGGGCTATTCAACCCATAAAAGCTGCTTTGGTACGAGGGTAAATCTATCTTCTTGGCATATACATTTGTTGCTGGGTCCCATTCAAAAAGAACGCCTGAATCATTGGCCCCTCCACGGGACGTGCTGCCGTAAAACTTATCGTCTTTCAGCGTAAGCTCGTAAAATGGTCCATACCCGTTCGCCCCCTGTACAAATTGCTTTTTAACCGTATAAGTATTGGCGGCAGGGTCCCATTCGAATATCACGCCCTCGCCGTTTGCTATTGACGTACCGACCCCGTACAATTTGTTGTTGTAGGCAACCATTCCCCTGTATGTGCCGGGCTTGGTACCGTCAGGGATGAGTAGTGTTTTTGTGAAAGTATTTGTGGCCGGGTCCCATTCAAAAAATACTGTTTTTTCCGCATTCTGGACAACATTCATGACCAGGCCATAGAACTTCCCATTCATAAAGCTGAGCCCATGACTGGTAACAAATGATCCGCTGAGCAATGTACCTAAACTTTTCTTGACGGTGAACACGCCGGTGGCGAGGTCCAGCTCGTAGATCGTTCCCGATTCGCCAACACCGCCGTACATCGTGAGCCCGTAGAGCTTGCCGTTGTGGAAATACAGGTTCCCTTCCGGGCCATAGCATGATGGATCGAAGTTGTGAATTTTGGTGAAAACATTGGTAGACGGGTTCCATTTAATGATTGCACCCCAGTTCCCCTGCCATGCCGAGGCATAAAGCTCTCCATTATATTCAAACAAATCGTCACAGCCATTCTCACCCGGACGTGCAAGGTCGAAACCGTATTCCTCGCGGACGTTGGCGCCTCTGAAGTTGGCACTGAAAATAGAACCTCTATAATATTTGCCCTGCTCGGAAGTCATGCCCCAGAGTCGCGTAATGCCCTGGGCCAAAACGGCCTTT
>CAMLNK010000363.1 GCA_946481035.1 uncultured Dyadobacter sp.
CGCCTTCTACGTTCACCACGTAACGGTCGGCCACGAGCACATTGATTTCGCCGGATTTGCTTTCGTTGTTATATTTCTCAAAAGCCTTGTAGCCCTCGATCTTGGTGGTCTTTTCGTAACCATTGGTCGTTTCTTTATCGATTTCGGCGATGGACCACGCCGCAAGTGCCATGGTGGAAACACCGGCGATACCGCCCGTATCCACGATTTCGACATTCAGCGATTCGTTGGAGTTTCCTTTATATTTCGCCTGGGCCGTGGAGACGGTAAAGCCCATTGCGCCGGTTTTTTCGCCTGTCGCTTCCGTGCGGCTCATGCCGGCAAGGGTTTCGGGCAGGAGGTCTTTCAGCTTGCGGAAATCCACCGGGTCGACGGCCTCGCGGTCGCCCATTTCCTTGGCTTTATCGGCAATGGCCTGAAGAGCGTCGGCCGGACTGTCGGCGGCGGCTTTTTCTTCGGCTTCTTTTTCTTCCTGTTTGCTGCCGCAACCATTTAAGAGCAGGGCGCACGAAAGAAATGCGGCTATAAAGGATGTTTTCATCTGACAGTTGTTAGAGTTGTTTCAAACTAATTACAATGTAATGAAAACACCGCTTCGATGCACGCCTACTCTTCTGAGCTAGTTTCAGGCTGCAACCTCCGTGGGATTCTGCCGTGAACGTATGATGAAAAACAGGCCGAGCAGCACTGCCGGAATACTCAGGATTTGTCCCATATTCAATGCATAGTTCGCTTCGAATGCCTCCTGGTTTTCTTTCAGGAATTCGAACAGGAACCGGAGTGTGAACACCCATACGAGGAATACCCCGACCATCAGCCCGCGTGGTGTGGCCGCCTTGTATTTGTTCCAGATTGCGATCAGGACGAACGTAAGGATGAAGCAGGAAATGGATTCGTAGAGTTGTGCCGGGTGACGCGGGATTTGCAGGAACTCGGTATTTTGCCGGAAAATGAAAGCCCAGGGCAGATCGGACGGTTTTCCGACGATCTCGGAGTTCATCAGGTTACCAAAGCGGATAAACGAGCCGCCCAATGCGAAAGTGATGGTCAGTCGGTCGGTCACCCAGAAGAACGTTTGACCGGTACCTGCGCGCGAGCGTGAGTACAACAAGAGCCCGATCACGGTCCCGATCACCGCACCATGGCTCGCAAGCCCCGCATAAGGAGGTAATATTACTTCCAGGGGATTTTTGAACAGCACTTCGGGTTCATAAAAAAGGAAATGGCCTAAGCGGGCACCGATGACGATCGAGAGCACCATATAAAGCGTAAGCGAGTCGATATCTTCCAGCGTTTTTCCTTCTTTCTTGAAAATATAGATCATAATTTGCTGGCCGATCAGGAAGCCGGCTGCGAAAAGAAGACCATACCAACGGACAGGGAAGGGACCAAAACCGGCGATCTCCGGAATGGTGAAAATTTCGGGACTTGCGTCCCACATGATGTATGAAAGCATGCGTTTGTGATGTTAATGACCAAATATACTAATATGAGACAAGACGCGAAATGAAATTTTTACTCATAGCCCTCGTGCGCTTTTATCAGGCGGCACTTTCGCCTTATTTGCCCAATTCGTGCCGTTACACGCCTACCTGCTCACAGTATATGATCGAGGCCGTGCAGAAATACGGCCCTTTCAAAGGCGGTTGGCTGGGGCTGAAACGCATCGCGCGCTGCCATCCCTGGGGCGGCCATGGCCACGACCCGGTACCATGAATTATCCAATGGCGACCTTCCGCAGGATGGAATCGATGATAGTCATCGTGCGCACGCCATCGGCTTCGGCCTCGTAGTTGAGCAGAATGCGGTGGTTCATAATGTCGGGGGCGAGTTCCTTGATGTCCTCGGGCAGCACGTAATCACGCCCTTCGAGATAGGCCAATGCTTTTGCGGCGCGGTTGAGGTAAATCGTAGCCCGCGGCGACGCCCCGAACTGAATGTAACGCGCCTCGTCGCGAAGCCCGTAGTCGAGCGGGCGGCGGGTGGCAAATACCAGTTCAATAATGTAGCGTTCGAGTGTATCGGAGATATTCACCTTGTTCACTTCATCGCGGATCGCGAAAATCTCCTCTTTGTTCAGAATGGGCCGGATTTTATACTCATAATTAATGTCCGACATCCGGCGCATTACTTCCAGCTCCTTCATCTTGTCGAGGTAATCGACGTAGACTTTCATCATGAACCGGTCGATCTGCGCTTCCGGGAGCGGGTAGGTACCTTCTTGTTCTACCGGGTTTTGGGTGGCGAGCACGACAAATGGGCGGTCGAGGAGAAAAGTTTCGTCGCCGATCGTCACCTGTCTTTCCTGCATCGCTTCGAGCAATGCGGATTGCACTTTCGCAGGCGAGCGGTTCACCTCGTCGGCCAGGATCAGGTTCGAGAAAATAGGCCCTTTTTTAACTTCGTAGTCGCCTATTTTGGGCTTATAAATCATCGTCCCGATCAAATCCGCGGGAAGCAGGTCGGGCGTGAACTGAATGCGTTTGAATTCCAGGTGGAGGACTTTGGCCATCACGTTGATGGTCAAAGTTTTGGCTAGTCCCGGAACGCCTTCGAGCAAAATATGCCCGCCGGTGAAAAGGCCTATCAGCAGTCGGTTCAGCAGCTTGTCCTGCCCTACCACTACCTTGCCCATTTCGTCCAGTACCTCCCTGATTTTTTCTATATACATGAAAATTGGGTCAAAAATTGAAATGGATCAGGCCCAGATAGCTCTCACGAAGCGGTCCTTACCATTGATATCACGAAGGATTTCCACGTTTTTGTAATTCCTTTCTTCAAAAACCTGTTTGGTTTCGGCACCGAAATGCTCGTTAATCTCGACATAGCATTTGCCGTGCTGTTTCAAATGGTGTACCCCAAAGTCGGCGATAGCTTTGTAGAAAAGCAGCGGATCGTTGTCTTCCACGAACAATGCCTCATGCGGCTCGAAACGAAGCACATTCGGGCGCATGCTTTCGGCCTCGGAATAGGTTACATACGGCGGATTGCTCACCAGGCAGTCGAATTGTACGATATTGCCGGGCAGTGGGAAGGTTACATTGAGCATATCCTGCTTCGCGAATGTAACGTCGGCAATAAGCTGACGGGCGTTTTCTTTCGCCACTGCCAAAGCTTCGTCCGAAACGTCCCACGCGTGCACACTCACATGCGGGAGGAAGCGTGCGAGCACGATGGCGATACAGCCGCTTCCGGTTCCGATATCGAGAATGGAGATATTTTTATCAGGCTCGGCGTAGTCGCGCGTCACCATTTGCACCAGCTCCTCGGTTTCCGGACGCGGGATGAGTACCGCCGAGGAAACGCGGAATTCGAGGCCGCAAAACTCGGTAGAGCCGATAATATGCTGAACGGGTTCGTTGTTGTTCAGGCGTTTGATGATGTTATCCCAGTCGGGCTGTGCCGTATTTTCCGGTATCGGGCGATCCACCAGCACATCGATATTGCGGAGGCGCATATAGTGCTCCAACAGCATGAACGAGATTGCCTGAGCCTCTTTTTCGGGATAAACTGTGATGTTTTTAACTATATATAAATAAAGCTGGCGTGCGGAAGTCATTTTCACTGATTTTGATCCAATGTCGGAAAGTTAGCAAATTATAGGAACTCCCGAAAGTTGAGTTTAAAAGGGCATTTGTATTTTTGCCACATGGAGACGCACAATCAATGGATGGAACGGGCCTTGCAGCTCGCCGAATACGGCCGCGGGGCGGTGAGCCCTAACCCCATGGTAGGCTGTGTGATCGTCCATGAAGGCCGGATTATCGGTGAAGGCTGGCACCGCGCCTATGGCGGGCCGCACGCGGAAGTGCGGGCGATCGAAGATGCAGATGCCAAAGGTAATTCGCATTTGCTGCCACAAGCCACGGCCTATGTTACGCTCGAACCTTGCTCGCACACGGGTAAGACGCCCCCGTGCGCGGACCTGCTTGTGAGCCGCCAGCTGAAAAAAGTAGTCATTTGCAATAATGATCCCAATCCGCTGGTTTCCGGGCGGGGCATCCGTCGGATACGCGAGGCCGGGATTGAAGTAGAATGCAATCTGTTCGAAGCGCGGGGACTGGAACTGAACAAGCGGTTCTTCACGGCTATGACCCTCAAAAGGCCTTACGTAATCCTCAAATGGGCGGAAACAGCCGATGGTTTTCTGGGATATGACGCCGGTAGCCCGGTTCAGATCAGCGGTGCATTGTCGGGCATGCGCGTGCACCAATGGCGTACCGAGGAGGATTCCATTATGGTAGGTTATAAAACCGCACTTATGGATAATCCCCGGCTGAATGTGCGGCAGTGGACAGGAACGAATCCGGTGCGGATCGTCACCGACAGGCGCCTGCAATTGCCTCCGCATCTTCATTTGCTGGATAATTCGCAAAGTACAATTGTGGTCAACTACGATCGCGAAACCGGAATTCCGACAGAGCCCCAACGATACGCGTTACCTTCGACAGCCTATTTGAAAATTGACAGGGAGCGCGACGAGATCGCCCAACTACTGGCAGGCCTGCACCAGCGTAAAATCCACTCGGTATTGGTAGAGGGAGGTGCGGCGGTGATCAACGCATTCTTTGAAAGCGGTTTGTGGGACGAAATCCGCCGGTGCCAGGGCAAACTGACGATCGGCCATGGCGTAGCCGCTCCCGCGCCACGGGGCGTGTTCAAAGGTTCGGAACAGATCGGTGATGATTTATGGACTTTCTACAATCGGATTTAGATACTCCAGAGGTTTTCTTCCGTCGTCCATATGTCCCAGGCTTTCTCTGCCTGCAATTCAAGCATTTTCAACCCATTCATGGTGGCAGCACCGCGTTCGCTGCCTTTTTTGAGGAATAATGTTTCGGCCGGGTTATACACGAGGTCGTACAGATAGTGGTTCCTGGTTACCCATTCGTAGGGGATCGAGGGGCATTCTTCTGTGTTGGGATAAGTTCCCAAGGGGGTAGTATTGATGATCAACCGGTGGTTTTCGATCAATTCCTGGGTAAGTCCTTCGTAAGACACGCAGTCGTCGCTCTTCTGGCGTGAAACGAGCGTATACTCCATTTCAAGGTCTTTTAAAGCTACTTGCACCGCCTTGGCAGCACCGCCGTTACCGAGCACCAGCGCCTTGATATACTTGCAGGATTCGCCCCGCTTATCGAACCATTCTACCAGCGATTGCTGGAAACCGTAGTAATCGGTATTGAAGCCCTTGGTACTGCCGTCTGCGTAGATTTTGATCGTATTGACCGCCCCAATGCGCTCGGCCGAGGCATCGTCGAGGTCGTCGAGGTAGGCGATCACATCTTTTTTATAAGGGATCGTCACGTTCAACCCACGGAGATCGTGTTTCGTTTTTAGCAATTCGGGCAGTTCTTCCAGGGATTTTATCTCAAAAAGCTCATAGCTGCTCTCTTTGATCTTCTCGCGGATGAATTTGTCGGTGAA
>CAMLNK010000364.1 GCA_946481035.1 uncultured Dyadobacter sp.
ACGGACGAGTTTTGGCAGATAATTGTCCAGTGAATGGTGTGGGAAACCCGCGAGTTCCTCGTGCGCGCCGCCGTTGTTCCGGCGCGTAAGCACGATACCCAGAATCCTGGAAGCCCTTACCGCATCCTCTCCGAAAGTCTCGTAAAAGTCACCAACCCGGAAAAGCAGCAGTGCTCCGGGGTATTTGGCTTTGATCTGATTGTATTGTTTATTAAGCGGAGTTTCTTTGTGTGCCTTTGCCAATTATCAGCCTAATTTTAAGAACAAGGATTTGTACAAAATTAAGCCTTCTCTCCGGTTTGGCAAGTCAGGGCAAATGATTTATACCCACGTCAAAAGCTCCTTTCGTAAAAAAGTTTAGCCTCTTTCGGTGTAACTTCCCATACGTCCCCTGGTTTAGGAGCATTTATTTTTTTATCCGCCAATGAAATTTTTCCGATAGACCACCGCACCAGCCGGAGCGTCGGGAAACCGACCGCCGCCGTCATCCGCCGCACCTGCCTGTTCTTGCCCTCATGCAATGTAACCGACAGCCACGAAGTAGGGATATTCTTCCGGAAACGGATCGGCGGGTTGCGCTCGGGCAGCTCCGGCTCTGCTATTTTCGACACCTCGGCAGGCAGCGTTTTGTATTGTTTCCCATTAATGGAAATCATCACACCTGCTGAAAGCTGCCCGCAAGCTTCCTCGGTAACATCGCCTTCCACCTGCACGTAATACGTACGCGTGTGCCTGTTGCGCGGTTCGAGGAGTTTCGTTTTAAGGAAATTATCGTTGGTTAAAAGCAAAAGTCCTTCGCTATCCGCATCGAGGCGGCCAACCGGGTAAATGTCTTTGGCAAATGTAAAATCGAGATCAGCCAACGTCTGATGATCGCCCTCGCGGGAGAACTGCGAGAGCATGTTGAACGGCTTGTAGATGAGGTAGTATTGGAACAAAATAGGAAAGTTTACGACTTAGGCTGTTTGAGCAACGCCCCCAGATCAACTGTTAAGCCCGGAAGAACATCCTCACCGGAAAGTACAGCGGTGAAATCCTCAGTGGATACCGAACCGTCTTCACGAAAAACATATACTTTACGATCGAACCGGTCAATCATCCAGCCGAGCCTAGCACCGTTTTGGATATATTCCTTCATTTTATCGAGCACATACTGCTTTGAATCTGATTTGGAGCGAATTTCGACTACGAAGTCCGGGCAAACGTGCGCAAACTTCTCTTTTTCTTCTTCGTCTAAACCAATCAATCTTTCCGGGCTGATCCAAGATATGTCAGGTGATCGCACGGCTCCGTTCGGCAACGTAAAGCCAGATGAGGATTCTAAAAATTCGCCCAAGCCTGTTTCTTCAAACCATTTGAACATAACTCCACCAAGGCGGAAATTCAGGCGTGAGGTAGACATTGTTGTTGGTGACATAACTATAATGTTTCCATGCGAGTCCCTTTCGAACTCTAGTGTGTCGTTTATTTGGCAGAACTCAAAGAATTCGTCATCACTCATCGGGCTAACCATTTTTAAAGTCACCTGCATTTCGGTATCCATGGGTCATTGAGTTTTTGCTTCTACCAAATTTAGACAATTATCACCTGCATTGAAACACCCATTTACCCCAACGCATTACTCAATTTCCAACCACACCGGACAATGGTCCGAATGGACGGCGTCGTTGTACTGGCGGCTGGCGGTGATGCGGTTTTTGAGGGGTTCGGACACGGAAATGTAGTCGATGCGCCAGCCTTTGTTATTGCCGCGGGCGCCGGCGCGGTAGGTCCACCAGGAGTATTGGCGCAGCGTCGGGTTCATGAAACGGAAGGCGTCGGTGTAGCCGTTCGCGAACCATTCGGTCATCCAGGCGCGCTCTTCGGGCAGGAAGCCGGATGATTTCTGATTACGCACCGGGTCGTGGATGTCGATTTCGGTGTGCGCGATATTATAGTCGCCGCAGATGATCAGGTTCGGGCGCTCTTTTCTTAATTCATTTACCCAAATAAAGAAATCGGCCAGGAACCGCATTTTCACACTTTGCCGCACATCGCCGCTGGTACCCGACGGGAAATAGCAGTTCAGCACGGTAACATCGCCAAAATCAGCCCTTAACACCCGGCCTTCCGAATCGTAGGCCGGAATGCCGCAGCCGGCAACCACATTGTCCGGTTTGATTTTGGAAAAAATAGCCACGCCGCTGTAACCCTTTTTCTCGGCCGCGTGCCAGCCGGCAAGTTCATAACCCAGTGCCCGTAAACCGGAAAGATCGACGACATCAGGGGTCGCTTTTACTTCCTGAAAACAGAGGATATCGGCCGGTGTGGTTTGAAGCCATTCGAGCAGGCCGTTCTTTAATGCGGCACGGATGCCATTGAGATTATAGGTAAGTATTTGCATAAATGAGGGTAGCCTTTCGAGGCCTAGTAAAACAGCACTTGCTTGCCGGTTCGTACCGACTCCCATTTCCCGGAATCGTCGCGGGACATGATCCACGCACGGTATTTTCCCTCGGGGAGCTTTGGTTTATAAAGCGAGTACTGATAATTGTTACTGTAATATGAGGCTTTTTGTAAAAAATCAGAAACCGTGTTGGGCTCCGGGACCGCCGGAAGCACGATACTATGCCGGGCTGATTCCAGGACCATGTAAAAAGTTTCTTTTTGCCCTTTTTCCGGTGTTACAAAAAACTTGAAATACTTCGTAGGGCTATTGTTCACCCAGTTTCTGTATTGGAATTGCACGTCGAAATGTCCCGCGAATGAATTGGACGAACCTGTCTTTTTAATGAGATCTTCCTGCGCGGGCATGTCGTAAAACTGATAGAAGTCTGTAACGCCGTCCGATTCGAGGTCGATGATCAGGTCCCGCATGCGCGTGGGATGATTCCAGAACGGGATGTCGGAAAACAGGTCCCCGACGGTGAGAAATGTCTTGTAGTTTTTCCAGAAATAGCTGTCGATCACCAGTTCGTCGTGCAGCCTCCTTATTGAGACAACGGAAGTAAAGTAACTCACGAAGTTCAATCCCACGAAAAATACCGCAGCGACAACAGCAGCCAGATTTTTCCAAAACTTGAAATTCTTTAAAACCACTACGACGCATACATAACAAACTGCCACGAGTACCACACCAAATATCATGTAACGCCTCGAAAACAGACTACCGCCATACATGACGTAATTATTGATTGGCCGGCTGATGACGAACATAATGCCGGTACCCATGATAAACATCATTGCGCCCAGGAGGAACCAGTCGGTCCAGCGGGGTTTACGGGTGATCAGCATCCTTAACCCCCATATCGCAAATACCAGTGCAATACCGGCTCCAAGTATGAAACAGGCGACGATATCCTTCTGAAACACCGGCACGAGCGGGTGGCGGACGTCCAGGTACAATGCATTACCCCAGAATGCAAGCAGAAAGATCGCATTGAAAACGGGGTGATTCCACACTTTTTCGCCCGGCGAGCTGACAAACTGATAATCGAAAAAGAAGTAGAATAGCAGCACGGCAATACTCGCCCCCAACCACCACAGCAGGTTTTTAAAGCGCTTCTGAAACGCCAATATCACCATTCCGACCACCCATGTGAGCAATCCGCTTCCACTGGTAAAGGTAGTCAGCAATGCGGCGATGAGCGCGATCCGGAAGCCTTTCTCGTCCTCCCGCGCCAGGCCGTAGGCGGTGAGCATCGCAAAAAAGAGCAGCGGCGTATTTTGCAGCGCCGCTATTCCCCAGTAAGCGTTTTCAAAATAAACCAGATTGAAAAGTATATACGGAACGGGTATGAACCAATACCACGAAATGCCTTCCTTTTTCAGGCCCAGGTAGAGCAAATAGCCGATCCCCAGCATAAAAAGATCCCCGATGATGATCTGCGTTTTGATATTGACCGTGCCTGTGAGCACAAACATGATAAGCATCACAATGCGCTCGAAGCCGAACCGGTGCTGGTTTACCTGTTCGAAAAGCGCTTTCAGCATGTCTGTGAGACTTCCCGCATTCCGCAGCTTTTGCACGGTTTCGAGCAAATTGAAATCGTCGGTATAGGGAATGTTGACGACGTGAGCATCGAGCAGAATGAAGAAATAAACGACCGGAAGTGCGATCAGGCCCATTCCTAGCCATTGCCGCCAGGGTTTTACTTTTTCAATCCAAAACGTAGCTCCAAAAAGCAGCAACAAGGCAACAACGATGCTGTAATACTCAAACAAATGAGGATCTTCGAGGAATAGCTTCAAAACATGTGTTATTTGTGGGTGGGGATTACCGCGTTCCGGTAATCATCTTGCTGGTTATTTCCTTCTCAAAAGTAATATACCCGGGATAATTGACCTGTTTTCCGGCGATATCCAGCGTCGGCCGTACTTTCACAACGAATTTCGAAGGCTTGGCGTCGGACTTGCCCGTCAGCGCAAGGATCATGTTCACAAACTGGTCGCGCGTCTGATCGTTCGAAAGCAGCTGGTATGCATTCGTTTGCAGGCTCACAGGCACGCGCGTTGGCGTAGTGCCCGGCAGCACTTCGATCAGCTGGCTCAGGTAACCGTTGAAAATCTCACTCTCCGTAAGCAGTACCTTGTATTCCAACTGATTGATAGCCGCCCGTTTGCGGGTCGGGTTGGTAATGTCCACATTCACCCGCAGGTTGAGGGGTACATTTTTTCTTAACAATCCCATGGCCAGTCCCGGATACCGGGCCAGGTCAAAATCATTGAAACTCCTGATATTTCTGAATTCGCGGATGTCGATACCGGCGAGGTAAACACTGTCGACCGAGGCAATATCATATTTGCAATCACCAAAAACCTTCGCTTCCGAGACCTGGCGGCTCACGCCGCAGCTTGTCATTACAGCCGCAACAAGTACGATTACGGCCATCCAAATGTGTTTTTTCATTATAATGTATTTTACGCAAGTTAAACAGTAGGTATCAGAACGCATACCCGGGACGGTGATTATTAGTTTCTGGCGTTATTTTTTTGCGTGCTTTCGAGCCAGCGTCTACATTTGCACACTCTAATTTTCACCCAATCGACACGAACAATGGCCAGCTGGTATTTAGGAAAAATTCGGTATCAAAAAGAAGACGAAGCAGGAAGGTTGAAAACGATCAATGAGACGTATCTGGTAGATGCGGTCTCATACACCGAGTCGGAAGCGAGGCTGTACAAGCAGATCCTGACCGACGCCAGCGATTTCAGTGTGACGGCCATCAGCAGAATGCGCCTGGCCGATCTTTTTGCCTACGAGGAAGGCGAACAATGGTTTAAAGCGAAGGTTATTTACTTTTCAGTGGACGAAAAAAGCGGCAAGGAGAAGAAAATCGTGAACTATATGCTGGTGAATGCAGAAGGCATTCAGCAGGCGCTCGACCGCATCAACGAAAGCATGCGCAACTTCCTGATCCCCTACGAAGTGACGGATATTAACCTCAC
>CAMLNK010000365.1 GCA_946481035.1 uncultured Dyadobacter sp.
TCACCGAAGGCTGCGGATAAACCTTTTTGCCTTCCTTTTCCAGCGCTTCGAGCGCCTCCACGTTTACCTTTTCGATTTCAATGGTAATGACATCCAGGTCCCTACCGAAATTATAAACGGTGTCAAAATCTTGGAGCGAGCCCTTGGTGAAATGGGGTGCTATTTTCCGGCACGGCGCCTCAGCGTCCGGGTCGAGTACGTGAATATCCAGGTTCCAGTCCACGGCTGCTTGCAGGAGCATAAGCCCCAGCTGCCCGCCGCCAAGAATTCCAATTCGGGATGAAAGCATTTATGAAATGATATTTTCCCGCAAAATTGGTTTAAAAACCTGTGAGATGAAAGCAATGTTGTTAAATGTCGGTTTCGAAAATGTCAGAAGGTCAGGTGTGGTCGTTTGAAAATGCGGTTATGGCGGACCGCTGGCACCTAAAAGCAGCTTACCAGCGCGCCTGGTTAAATCCTGGCCAGCTTGTTTAATCTGCTTTGGTAGGCTTGCAGATAGCTTCTTTTTAAACGGTCGCTCAAAAAAGAGGCGCCAATCAATGCCTGAACCTCGCCGGCATTTGAAAGCATTGTATCAAAAATGGATTGTACCTGCTTTGAAGTTAATCCGGCTTGGTGACCGAGCGTATAGAACTGTTTTGCGATACTGCCCGTCGCCAGTGCGCGGGGAAGCAAACCGTCAGCCAAGGCAAAATCCGAATCTTTTACGTGCAGACGGCTATTTAAAAGATCGTATGCAGGACTAAGCCTGAAATCGCCCATGCTTGTTTCAATTATGGAGAAATTCTTGAAATGCGCATCGCCGTTAGAGAATAGATAGTTAAAAATCAGTATTTTAAACAGCCTGAGTGATTCCAGCGCATAAATAGGCAGATAGGTCTTGATGACATTGAAAGCTTGCAGGTAGTTACCTTCATATTTATAGTGTTCTCCATTGGCCTGAGGACTTCTGCCTGCTAATGCCGCAAAGTCCTCGACGGCGATCTTTTGGCCGTCTTGACTTAGATCGAAGCGTTTTGTCAGATAGGCCGGCTGCCCGTTGCCAAAAAAGATTAGTGCATTCTCTGCTGTTTCTATATTGTAAACCTGACGCGCTATTTGCATAGTCAAATGCTCGTTTGCCGGCATTTGATCCGCGTTATTTCCAACCGAAGGTATCAGTTTAAGAAGATGTGTCCCTTGCTCACCCTGGATTGTCAGCCGCAATTTGTTTTTGATCTGTATGAGAGAAAATTTTTCCTGGACCCCTGAGATAGAAACCCTCATATGATCGCTCACAAAGCTTGTGTCTAAATACCCACCGGCGGCAGGCGCCTGGTAGGGCAAAATGTGATGCACTTTTGCGCCATTGAACATGCGTTTCAGGCATGTCCTGCTGTAAGTATCATATCCTTGGGCAAGTGTGCCCGGGCAATATTTGATGGCGGAGGAGCTCATGCTGATTCGGCCGTTCGTTTTACGGTAACCGCCCCAATGGTATCGTATTCGGCCACGTTGAGCAAAAGACCAAAGTAGTCATCCTCATCAATTTTTAGCGATTGGCAGATGAGATGTTTGTTAAAGCCTTCCGGCAGCATATTAATAAAGGAGGGGAACAGGGTCAGCGAGTGATGCTCGCTAACCGATTTGGGCAGGGTAAGACTGATGGAAGGCCTGTTGGGATTGGTTACCCAAGCCTGCTGGTAGGCAAAGCTGAATGACCCGTCGTTATGCTGGGTCAGCCTACCGGCGATTTCTCCCTTATAAAAAACATCGGCTTGTCTCATCAGCGTACATTGATAGTTTTAACTTGCAAGATGAGCTCCATTCCCAAAACGTTTGCGATTTTTTCCAGCGTGTCAAGGGTGGGATTACCTTTATCCAATTCCAGCTGTTTCACTGTTCTTAATCCTGTGCCGGAAATCTCAGCGAGCATGTCCTGCGTAATGCGAAGGCTCTTTCTTCTTTCCTTAATGATATTACCAAAGTGCATTATAGTGCTCTTTTTGATATAAAAATAGCTACAAAAAAGTTATGTGTCAAGAAAAGTGCATAATAGTGCGCTTTTTAAGGGGAGATTTAACCTAAGATTGCAGCGGTCACGTGATAATTACTACTTCAAAAACCTGATCAGCCCGATCTCAACCAAAAGAAAGAATAGCGCAGCGTACAAAAAGAACTTCCACAGGTTGGTTCCCATGTTTTGCTGCTGGAAAGCGGTCGAGAAGGCATCGTCGTCGATGCGGTCGAAGACCTGTACGTTCTTTTTGCCTGAAAATGCGGCCCGCAGCTCGGTGGGGGAGTAGTATTGCAGCCTGGATTCAGCGTGGTTATGGTTCAGGGCGATGATCTGCTGGGTTTTGTTGTCAAGGACCAGTTCGAAATAGCCCGCGGTGAGCCCGTCGGCAGCCTGGTCGCCCTGGGGAATTTCCAGCAACAGCTGGTTGCCGGCCACGCGCTGGACGGGGATAATTTCGGTTTTGTTGCGCCTGAGTTTGTAAACCGAGTTGGGTTTGGGTTTATCGACGGTCAGACTGATCGGGTTTTCATCAAAAGTGAACGAGGTACGCTGCTGCCGCACGCTGGACGCGGCAATTTTGTACATCACCGGCACAAATATGGCGTGCTGCGCTAGGTTACCATTCTCCTGGCCCAATGGCGCGGCAAACAAATACGTCTTGCCCGAGCCGGATAGCACCTGGTTGAGATAGGTTTGCCCATTGCGCAGGGTGAGAAGCTGCTGGCCGGCATTGGCCCAGCTCCAAACCGGCAATGCCCCCGGCAGGTTAAGGTTCATTTCCTGCCGCATCGATTCTTCAAAAACATCACTGAAAAACGGGTTATTGCGGTCGGGTACGGCCAGCGGAAGCGGTGCCTGGGCTTTTTCAGAAGTAAGACCGTTAATACCCAGCGGCCCCAGAAAGCGCCCGTAAATATCAGCGTCCGGGGCGGTAGGGGGGATGACAGCCAAACTTCCGCCCTGCCGGACAAAGTCCTGTAAATCCTGCGGCAATGTGCCCGAAAGCTGGGTTACCCCTTCCAGAACGACCAGGTCGGAGTTTTTGATCAGGCCCGGATCGACATTCTGTGCGCTGTAACTTTGCAGGGTGAAAAGGCTGTCATTGGCATACACGTTCTCGATGTAATTGCCCTCAGGCTTTTGTCCGTACACGTGCAGCACGCGTATGAGCGGCGAGGCATTCAGCACAAAATAGTAGTCGTTATCAAAGGTTACCGGGAAATCGTCGAAGGTGATCTGGCCCTTTTTGTAACCCTTTCCTTTCAGATTGAAGTTGAATTTAGCGGTCGCGCTGCCATTGGCGGGCACATTCACGGATGCTGTCGAGGCCTGGGTGTTGTCAAGGCTCAGCCTCAACACTACATTTCGGGCCTCGCGGCTGCCGGAGTTGCTCACTTTTACAAATAATATGTTGTTTTGAAGCTCCCGGATAAACGGCGTATTAAGCCAGGCCGAATCTACAAATACATTCTTTTCGGCCTGTGCCTGCACGGGTACCAGAAAAATCTGGTTGGTCGAATCGGTTTGAATCGCCGAAAGATCACCGGCAGTACTTTTCTGAAAATCCGAAAACCAGAAGAGCTGGTTCTTGCCCGATTGCGAATGGCGGGCCATCAGGTTCTCTTGCCGCTTGTAGACCTGTTCGAGCGTGCGCGGGGTGCCCGAAAGGCCGATGGTCGTCAGCCGGTCGCGGAGCTTTTCTGCCGGATAAAGGCCCTGTTCCTGAGCCGAGAAATCGTTGGTAACCAGTTGGAGCGAGGTCGCGTTTTTGAACAGTCCCAGTAGATCGCTCAGACGGCCGGTGGCAATATCCAGGTAGCGTTTATTATTCAGCTCGCTTTCCATGCTCAGCGAATTGTCCAGATAAAGGCTGGTAATGCCCCGCTTGTCGACGGTCACATTACTTTCTGCGGGAAGGAAGGGCTGTGAGAATGCGAATGCAAGACAGGCGATGGCCAGTATCCGCGCGGCCATCACCAGCCAGTGTTTGATCTGGCGAATGGACTTGGTCTGCGTCTCGACGGCCTTCAAAAAAGCGACATTGGTGAAGTAGATCCTTTTTGTCCGCCTGAAATTGAAAATGTGTACGGCTATCGGAACCGATATAGCCAGCAAACCCCACAGGAAAGACGGAAAAAGGAAACTCATGTAGCTTAGGATAGTCTTGTGTCAGTGATCACTTGCCGAATATGGCTTCAAAATGGCACTTTTCAAATGTTCAACGCAGTTAGCAAAGACAAATTACACCAATTTCTCCTAACAGTTTTTTATTTGTAGACCTTTCTCATATCTCGGGCGCTTTTTTCTAACTTTGCACTTCATTTTGCCCGGACAATGTTTTTCACTGGCCGCCGCAGACAGAGAAGATCGTTAATTTAAACAGAGTTATGGCCAAAGTTTCGGTAAACAAACACCAGCCCGTCTATCAAATGCCTACGAACCCGGCCGCGGTTCGTACAAAGAAGTACGCCTTACCTACCCAAAAATACATTTCACTGGCCATGCGTTATTTTTTCAAAACGCAGCTCAAATGGGTACTAATCCCGGTGGCCCTTATCCTGATCAATGCGGTGATCAGCCTCACAGGCATTTATCCCAATTTGTGGATTTACATCACGGTTGTGGTCGCTTCCATTCTTTACGTGCTTTTCTGGCTGATCCAGTTCACCGGCATTACGCAGCTGGCGCAGTACAAGCCGATGTTCGAGAAATTCTCCTATGAGATCGACAACCGCCAGATCCTGATGAAGCTCAATGCGAAAGAAGGAAGTGTGATGAAATGGGAGCAGATCCAGGACGGCTACAAGGACAAGGACGCTTATGTGCTGGTGATTTCAAAAGGACAATTCCTGCATTTGCCGTTCAATATTTTCACTTCCGAGCACGATATCAAGGTATTCGAGCGGATTTTGAAGCAAAAAGAAATATTGAAAGCCTGATAGGCGGCATTCAACAAAAAAGCCCGGCTGCAAAGTCGGGCTTTTTTGCTTAGGGGCTATTTGATACTGGCCTCCTGGTGATGTTTGGTGAAATTCTTTTCCCCTGCCGTAACCGCGATGGCCAGGTGGTTGTTCAGCGGCGGGATCGGGCAATTATAACCCGTGCTGTATGCGCAGTAGGGATTATAGGCTTTGTTGAAATCCAGAACGCAGCTGCCGCTTTTCAAATCGGTTGTTTTCAGGTCCAGATAGCGGCCGCCGCCGTAGGTTTCCGAGCCGTTGGTTTTATCTTTAAAAGGAACAAAAAGGTAGTCCTTGTATTTGGCGAGTTGTTGCAGGCTCAGGCTGCGGTATACGGTCAACTTTTGCCTTCTGCCGTTGACCTTGAATTTGAGCACCCCGTATTTGACGTAGGTTTTGTTCATCCCGCTGTAAGTCGGCATCTCGAACGACTTACCTTTGGCTTTTTCGAAATGGGCCTCT
>CAMLNK010000366.1 GCA_946481035.1 uncultured Dyadobacter sp.
CCAAATCCTGATCAATGGTAATGGCTTTGCCCATGCGGCCCTTTATATCCCTGACATATTTAGTATGCTTCTCGATCGTAGCAAAGAAATCCTTCATTTCTTCCTCCGAAACAGCCTGATCGTCGGAAACAGGTGCATTATCCGCTTTTCTTTCTGCATTAGGAGCCGTTTTCGCTGCCGGTTGCTGCGAATAAGTCTTTTCGGCGACAGCAAATGCCAGTACCGGCAGCAGCACTGCAACCAGTGCTTTTTTGAGATACTGAATGCGTACGTTAATGTTTCTGGTCATCATGGCTAATCTTTTTTTGGTGAAAGGATAATTGAAAGAACTTGCGAGCGCGGTCGTCCGCTGGGCAAGAAGGGTATCAAGCAACATTAATTGGTATTCCTTCACATCGGTTGGCCCGGCTAGTACGGCTTCGTCGGCCAGGTACTCGTGGTTTAGCCGGATGGCGCGGCGGTAGAGGAGCAGCAACGGGTTAAACCACCATAATGCAATCAGCAATTCAGTGAAGACAATATCCAGTGAATGCATTTGCCTTGCGTGCGCAAGCTCGTGTGTGAGGATTTCTTTTGGAATATTCTGATTATCAAATGCTTTTTGGGGTATGAAAATGAATTTGAAAAAGCTGTAAGTAGGCGTATCCTCGGGCATCAGTACCAGTTTTACAGTTTCAAAAGAGACGATCTGGCGGCCGGACTTCGATCGGAGAATAGCCAGTATTTGGAAACTCGTTCTAAGAAGTAACGCCACCGCGACCAACCCATAAAGCAGCCAGGGCAGGTAAGCCGGGAGGGTAGTGCGCTCTTGCGCGGGAATTGGCTGCGGCGTGTTAATCGTCGCGTTGCTGACGGCTGGTTGCATTACCAGGTTATTCGTAACCACTTCTTCCACCATTTTTGAAGGCATTTCAATGGTCGTCAGCGGTGCAAGCAAAGCGAAAACCATCGCGCCAAGCAGGTAAAACCGGTTGAATTGCAGCATTTTCTCGCGTTCGAGAACGAAATGGTACACTACGAACAAAAGTCCGGAGCAGACGATGGATTTGATGAGATAGCTAACCATTTTGCTTGCGTTTGATTTCTTCGTCGATGATGTTCCGTAATTCTTCCAGCTCCTGTGCGCTCATGCTCGTGTCGCGCGCGAAGAACGAGCCAAACTGTGCCACCGAGTCGTTGAAGAAGTTTTTGATAATGCCATTCACATGCTTTGAGAAATAATCCTTCTTTTCGACCAGCGGATAGTATTCCCGTGAGTTGCCGTAAAGCGTGTAAGCCACAAAGCCCTTGTCCTGCATTCTTTTAAGCAGCGTTGCCACCGTCGTCGTGGCCGGTTTGGGATCAGGAAAGCATTCGATCAGGTCTTTCATAAAAACCTTCTCTTTCTGCCAGAGGTATTCCATCAGTTGTTCTTCGGCTTTGGTGAGTGACATGATTATAGTGCTTTGCTCTACAAGGATATATTGTGCTCTACAAATGTAGAGTTAAAATTGAAAAATAAAAATATCCGGTGCAACGATTCGGCCTATTTTTGTAACTGATAGTTTTAAATATCGCTTAACCAATCCACATGATCCGTAGCCTTTTACTTTTCCTACTTTCCGTTAGTCTTGCAAACGCGCAGGCGTTCACATCCGTCGTGCGCGGAAGCGTGAAGGATGCCGATACCGGCCTCCCGCTAGCGCAGGCCACCGTGCAGCTCGATGATAAAGGCGGCGTGACCGATGAAGCGGGTTTGTTTCGGTTCGAAGGGATAGGAGTGGGGCGCCACGTTTTGAAAGTATCATTTGTAGGGTACAATACGCTTGTAATCTCTGAAATCCTGCTCGAATCGGGTAAGGAGAATGTACAGGAAGTGCGGCTCAGCGCTTCCGGCAAGCAGTTGCAGGAAGCCACGGTGTCGGGCAGCAGACCGCCGGCATTCAATAGCGTGCAAGCCATTACCGCCGAACAAACCCTGCGCTATGCCGCCACCTACCTCGATCCGGCGCGTGTAGCGACGTCTTTCGCGGGTGTAGCCGCTGCCAATGACCAGGCTAATGGGCTGGTTATTCGCGGAAATTCGCCAAACAGCATGCAATGGCGGCTGGAAGGAGTGGAGATCGTGAATCCCAATCATTTGTCGAATGCGGGGACGTTCAGCGACAGGCCGACGTCCGCAGGCGGGGGAGTCAATATTTTGAGCACGCAGTTGCTGGCGACGTCCTATTTTTTGAATGGCGCATTTCCTGCCCAATACGGCAATGCAGTCGCCGGTGTGATGGATATGCGCCTGCGGAAGGGAAACGACGAGCGGCGTGAATTTACGGCGCAAGCCGGGCTGATCGGGCTGGACCTCGCTGCGGAAGGCCCTTTTTCCAGGAAATCGAAGGCTTCCTATCTGGTCAATTACCGTTATTCGTTTACCGGACTATTGGGTGCAATGGGTGTTAACTTCGGAGGAGAGGATATCCGTTTTCAGGACCTCTCGTTCAACCTCAATTTTCCATTGAAAAAGGGCGGTAACCTGACGGTATTTGGCCTCGGGGGCATCAGTAGCAACACCTTCAAGGCCGAGCCGGACCCCGCCAAATGGGAGTTTTACAAAGATTCTCACAATATTATTTATAAAAACAAAATGGGTGCGACGGGTATTACCCATGCGCTGCCTATCGGAAGCCGCGCCGTGCTCAATACCGCATTGGTGACGTCGGGGCTGCAAACCTCGCGGGCATTTTACCAGGGCGACAACAATACCCCTGAATATTGGTATCCCATTGAGGATGACTCCCTAACCAAGGGCAAGGTTACCGGCAATATGATTTTCAACTACCGGTTTCCGGGTGGCGGCAAGCTGAAAGCAGGGGGGTACTTCACGTTCCAGTACGACCGCCTGGCGCCGTTGTACAATTATAAGGAGATAAAAACGAAGCTCTTTCAGCCTTTTGCCGAATGGACGCTGCCGATCGCTCCCGGCGTGCTTGGTGAGCTTGGCCTGACTGCCAGCATCAGCAAAGTGGATCTTTGGAGTGCACGAACGCATCGCACGCTCGAACCGCGGGCTACATTGCGCTGGCAGCTGAACGAACATCAGAAAGTAGGCCTTTCGTACGGTCTTCAAAGCCAGCTGCCGCTGGTGCAGCTTTATGCAGCCGCTTTTTCCACTACGGGTTTTTCGGGTAACCCCGACCTGGGACCTTCCAAAGTACATCACTTTGTGGCCAGCTATCAACGTGATTTCCGCAAAAACAATCATCTGAAAATAGAAGCCTACTGGCAGGAGCATTTCGATGTACCGGTAGGCGGTCTCGGTTTTTCGGCATTGAATCTGCTTGAAACAAGGGTAGACGAGCGTCTGAAAAACACTGGCAAAGGGCGCAATTACGGTTTGGAAGTTACCTATCAGAAATTACTGAGCGGGGATATTTACATGATGGTTTCCGGCTCTTTGTACAGCGCCACCTTTGTCACTTACGAAGGTGAGCGCAAAAACGGCCGCTTCGATGGCCGCCACACATTCAGTTTTACAGGAGGCAAGGAATTTAAAGCGGGCGGTCAACGCCTTTGGGGCATTAATACCAAAATTCTCTGGCTCGGCGGCTTCCGGGACACGCCGATCGACTACGACGCTTCGAAACTTTACGGACAAACCCTGTACCGAAACGATGAACTGTTTGCATTGAAATTAAAGGATTACTTCCGCCCCGACCTGCGGATTTATCTCAAAAGAAGCCGGGCGGCATATAGTACCACCCTGGCTCTCGACCTGCAAAATGTGTCCGGAACGAAGAATGAGGCATTCAGCTATTACGATGCTTTTCAGCAGAAGATCATTAAGCAAAAGCAGCTGGGCCTGATCCCTGTGCTGAGCTACCGGTGGGAGTTTTAGAAAGATTGGATGATTGAATGGTTGAATGATTGAATGCGTGAATGAGTGAATATTTTTTGGGTCAAAAGTGGTGTATATCAATGGTTTGTTTCTGGTGATTCAGGAATTTTCGAATGTGGCTGAACTTTCGGCATTTTTAATTTGTAAACTTATCTGCAATCAAACTTTGGCTTTGTCCTAAGCTGCACTACCAAATGGGGGTGACCGGTTTTGACAGCGGGCTGAGGGCTTGTGTGTAAGCATGTCGGGAGTTGAGAGTACCTCCCGGAAATAATATTCTCAAACAATAACTGGCGAATCTACTTACGCCATGGCTGCTTAATCCGGAGGATTAACCAAATGCCATCATCTCTCCACCTCACGTGCTGCCGGGTGGGTCCAGAGGTGTCGAACCGCAGCGCTGGTTGGTATATTGATGCGTAAAACCAACGAGACCCTAGCATCTAAGGCTATGACGCAGGTCCGCCGGGAACCTTGTCAGGCTCGAAAACCGAATCACGGATAAGCATGTAGAAGGCGCAGGTTTTCCCTGTTCTGGACGAGGGTTCGACTCCCTCCATCTCCACCTTTAATCTAATCAAATCTCAAAAAGCCCGTGAGTCAATGATTTACGGGCTTTTTTTCTGAAAGTCTCTCTTTTCCCGCCTAAGCATAGTAATCTCGTGATCTCAGATCGTTCTAAGCCATTTTCTCTTAGAGAAAAATTTTTTCTACGTGCTCTTGGCAACAGCTGTGGGTGCTTAGCGTCTGTTATCAGTTTTGTTAACGGGGTAAAGTCCACCAAAAAAAGCCTCGACCTTTCTATTGGGACGCTAATATTTTCAATTTCCTGACGCGGTTTTCCAGCCGTTGAATTTCGGCCTTCCGCCTTTCGATCAGGATTTCCGCTTTCAGGGCTGGTTCCTTGTAAGGTAATTTATCCCGAAGGATATGGTATGATGCTGTCAGTATGTGGTGTGCAATAGCCATTGCCGCTTTTTTCTTTCCCCGCCGCTGGGTGAGCTTATGGTATTTGAATGACAAATAGGTATTGATCGTGTGGCTGGCAGCCCAGGATGCTTCGATTAGTGTTGTTTTCAGATAGGTGTTGCCATGCGTTGTCCTTGCTGATCTTACCTTTCCTGCACTCTCGTTGTTGCCCGGGCATACCCCTGCCCAAGAGGCAAGGTGTTTGTCGGAAGTAAATTGGGACATGTCCAGACCGATCTCCGAAACGATTCCAATAGCCGATTGGCGGGACACCCCTGGAATGGTTTGTAACAAGGCCAGTTCGTCTTGCTTGCCGGTCAGACAAAGTTCAATCTGCTGGTCGAGTTGGTCGATTAGCTTTTCCAGGGCGCCCATTGTCTCTGTGAGCAACTTTAACATAAAGCGGTGACGCTCACAGAACCGGCCGTAAAGCGCCTGTTGTAAAACCTGCTTTTTATTTACCAGCGAACCCTTGGCCTGGCTTGAGAGAACCACGGGGTCAGTAATTCCTTCCATAAGCAGATCTACGATCCCCTGTCCGGTTTTGGAAAACACATCGCTAACCACGCTGCCGAGCTTGATGTT
>CAMLNK010000367.1 GCA_946481035.1 uncultured Dyadobacter sp.
AAGCGGTTGCCAGACTGGCTGGCGGAGACTCGCAGGATTCACGGGTTTGGTGGGATCAATAAGGCAACACAGCTATCTCTCTTTCAAGAACATGATATTAACATATATGAAAAACATAATTTCGAAAAGCTTGCTCGCGCTGGGAATGCTCGCAGTTATACTGAGCTCCTGTATTGACGATGATTTGACGCCACTAGGCGACCAGGGGCAAACCCTGGTCAAGATCCTGGAAGGCCCTGAACAGACCTTTTTTTTCAGCCCTTTCACAGAAGTAAAGACGATGGATGCGTTCAGTCTCAGAAAGGACGCAAATTCGAACAGCACTTTAAAAACTGCCAGTATTTTTGTTTTGACTCAATCGCAGGCCATGATTGATTCATTCAACGTACATAACGGCGAGACGTTCGAAGCGTTGCCAGACGACTTTTTCAAACTTACAAATCCCGCATTTGAAAAGTCTGGTGATGGTTATAAGGTCAACTTTGCGTCTGGCGATTTTTCCAAGGAATTTACTATTGAGCTTGACGGAAGCAAGTGGACTGACCTTGGTAAAAAATACGCCCTTGCATTTGAAGTGTCTGACCCGGGAGGATATCACCTGAGCAGTTCGAAAGACTCCATTATCGTGTTTTTTAGTATTAAGAACAAATACGATGGAAACTACGAAGTGGAAGCAACAGCGCCGATGGTAGATGTTACAAACGCTTCGCTTACCGGGTACTATCCTCTTAATTCCAATCTTCATACCGTCGGGCCCAATTCGGTGGTTATGTATTGCATAACCTATTTGGGCGGCCATCAGGGGCATCCGATAAAGAACGGAACGGCCGACTCCTGGTATGGCAACTTTGCACCGGTGTTCAACATGGATGATGCAGGGAAAGTTACCAGTGTCACCAATTTCTATGGGCAGGGAACTAATGCAAGCGGCCGGTCGGCCAGACTTGATCCGACTGGTGTGAACAAATTCACGATTAACGATGATGGAAGCAAAACCCTTGAAGTAAAATACATTATGGTTCAGGCCGGTGGGGTTGACCGTACATTCTTTACGGAAAAATGGACTTATAAGGGAGAAAGGTAAAAATAAATTTTCCATTAGCGGGCCGCCTCAGATCTTGCTGAGGCGGCTTTTAACTAGCTTTATTTTTGGAGCTGACTATTTTTCTCCAAAACAGCACTAGCGCAAATACAGTCCCGCCGATCATGGAGCAAATTCGACCTTGATTTGTAGTATTCAGTAAATCCGGAATGGGCCAAATATCGGGTTAAACCAGTGATGTTTTTCAGGCTGCTGCGGCATAGTGCGAAAATCGGCGCCCATCATTTAATGTGAACGAATTTGACCCATTACAGTTTTTACGATCCCGTCACACCGGACAAGATCGAACACGAAAAGTTGGTTGGGTGCGCAGTAGCTGCTCAGCTCTGTACGCAACATTTCCTTGGCCCTGTTCAGACGGACTTTAACATTGGATTCCGTCAGGTCGAGAACTTCCATGGTTTCCTGAGTGGTCATTTCTTGGATTTCCCGCATGACGAATATAAGTCTGTATTTCTCCGGCAGACTGGATACCGCTTTTTCGAGAACAGCTTTTAGCTCCTGGTTCATAAGTCTTTTCAATGGCGTTTCATTGTGAAATTCATTGCAGGCATGTTCGGCCCGGGCCTTGTCCGATCTGGTCTTTAACTTTCGGTGCAGTAGACTTTCGTTAATAGCGATTCTTGTCAGCCAGGTGCCGAAGCTGGATTTTCCCTGAAAACTAGGCAATTGCAGGTACGCATTTAAATAGGTCGTCTGCATGATGTCTTCTGTGGCCATATCGTCGTTGACGATAGACATGCAGATGCGGAACAGCCGCTGGTTGAATTTACGTATCAAAATTTCATAAAGGTTCTTTTCACCTTGCAGTATCCTTTTAACGATTTCTTCGTCAGAAGCCGGAGTGGGCAGGATTTGACCGGAGTATCTCATTTTACCAACATTATGATCTGAGAATGAAGCGCTCAATTCTTTTGTCTTTTGTTCAGGTACAGTTCAAACCAGAGCTTGCTAACATTGCATTGCAAGCTCTGACAGAACATAATCAAATTTTCAACCGGTTCATTTTACGGTAATTTTACCCTTCATCACAGGGTGAATCGAGCAATAATAGGCTACGTTTTGGCTGACGGTCACAGACCATGATTTCCCGACAGCCAGGGGCGCGGAACGCCAGGCTTTTTTTGTCTCGGTAATATCGTGAGCAACGATGTCGTGGTTGACAAAAGTAATCTGATCTCCCTTTTGAACGGATATACTGGCGGGATGAAACGCCATCTGCTTTATTTCAACGGTGTGATGATGGCCGGCAACAGTTTTGGCAGCGCGCGCAAGGGTAATGTTGTCCCGGTTTGCCAGGATGAAGCCTGTTGTTAATAACATTATCGCCAGACAGGTAACTAGTGACCGGCTCATTGTTTGTGTTCCTTTTGCACCATTTCGGCATGTGCTAAGTGAGCTTTCAACGCGGGTAGGACATTTTGCAGAAGCTGTTTGAGCTCAGTATTGTCCGTCTCGGGAATAAGTAAATTTTCCACCGCAGCGATGACAGCCTTATGGTAGGTGACCTCATTGTCGATGTATGCTTTGTCGAAAGCTGCGCCTGACTTTCCGTTGAGCAGCTTTTTCGTCATCTCTGCATCGGCTAGCAGGCTTTTACTTACCGGATTATCCTTCGGGGTAACTCCGAGTTTTTTGGCCAGGGCGACGGCCTGTTCTATCACAGCGGTATGGTCTCGCTTCATGGTTTCTGCGAATTTGAGCACCTGGGTACTCTTTGATTTTTTCGCGGCAATTTCGGCGTACCCGATATCGATCTGGTTTGCAACGACGGCTACCGAGGCAACCTCAGGGTCTGTAAGGGACGGATTTTTTTGGGCGGCGACATCTAAGGCGAGCAAGATAAGCGCTGCCGCCAGGCGGGCGATCAAGTTTGGATTTTTCACTTTGATTGTGGTTTAGTTTCCCCTTAGAGTACCAACCTCCGAAAAAGTTACAGGATTTGACGAAAATAAATTTTGTAACTGATCATTCTCCAAATGAATTCCGGCGGCTGGGACAATAATCCACCCTTTTGAGCACGTAGTCCACCTCACTTTCTGCACTGGTCTATAAGTTTGTTGTGTGGGTTTTTGATTCAAATTTAACCCTGCCTAATTACTGAAAACCATGACAACGAACCGCTCTACACAACCATCCCCCGAAAGCATCCTTCAAATGGGTACCGGCTTTTGGGCATCCAAAGTACTATTGGCCGCCGTCGATTTCGACTTGTTTACCCTTCTGACAGAAAGCGGCCCTCTGACCGCAGCCGAGTTGAAGCAAAAGCTGGGACTGCATTGCAACGACAGGAATATGTACGACTTTTTGGATACGCTTACCGGCTTTGGCTTTTTAAACCGTACGGGTATCCTGGAAACAGCCACCTATTCCAACTCCCCCGATACTGACCTGTTTCTGGACCTGAAAAAGCCAACCTATGTCGGCGGAATGCTCAAAATGCTCAATGATCGCCTGTACGGCTTCTGGGGGAATCTGGAAGAAGGGCTGAAAACCGGAAAGCCGCAGAATGAAGCCAGGAATGGGGGGAATTTGTTTGAAAACATATATCAATCGCCCGAACAACTGGAAAGCTTTGTGAACGCCATGAGCAGCATTCAGGTCGGGGCATTTATGGCTTTTGCCCAAAAATTTGATTTCTCCAAATACAAAACGCTGACGGATGCTGGCGGATGCAGCGGCCTGCTGTCCATCCTGGTTGCCAGGTACCAGCCACACATTTCCTGCGTGAGTATGGACCTGCCGGGTGTGACGGCCATTGCAGAGAAAGCGATCGCGAAAGCCGGCTTAAACGGCCAGGTGAGGGCAGTATCGGGAGACTTTTTTAACGACGCATTTCCGGTAGCCGATATGGTGGTTATGGGCAATATTCTTCATGACTGGGACGAGCAGCAAAAAATTAGCCTGATGAAGAGTGCGTACGCCGCATTACCCAAGGGAGGTGCTTTTATAGCCATCGAAAATGTGATTGACGGGGAGCGAAAGGAGAATGTATTTGGCCTGTTGATGAGCTTGAATATGCTTATCGAAACCGGTACCGGTTTCGACTACACTTTGGCGGACTTCAACCGATGGGCCATGCAAGTAGGATTCAGTTCCACTTCGCTGTTGCCGCTCGTGGGCCCGACCAGCGCGGCGATTGCCATTAAATAATACAGCTTCTTTCCTGGAAGAGCGTCCGGTATTCCGCGGACGCCTGAACGACTATGTCCAACCAACTCGACGGAAAAATCTAAATCAAAATTATGATGGATCATTACGTGTTATCTGCTGCATATCGGCTACGAAGTGTAGCCGTGTTAGCTTTCATCCTTTTGCTCGCCAATAATGTATTTGCCGATACGATCTGGCAAGGCGACGTCAGCAGCGACTGGGATACACCTGGCAATTGGTCGGCCGGGGTGCCCGATGCGTCCGACATCGTAACCATCCCTGCGGTGGTGCTACCTAATGTTAATCCCATTATCGCCGGCGCAGCGGTCGCCAGGGCTGTTTCGTTATCTTCCGGTGGCTTGCTGACCATAGCCGTAGGCGGAACTTTGTCGGTCGCCAATTCTCTAATATATGGGATACATATGTCGGGCTCAATAGAGAATAACGGGACGTTGAATATCGATGATGTCGCTAACGATGCCATCTTCATGGCGGCAGGAAGCCTTTTTACCAACAAGGGCACGATCAATATCGGAAATACAGGGGATATTGGCTGGGTCGGCATAAACAATGGAGCTGCTACTTTTGTGAACGAAAGTGGGGCTATTTTCATTAACCGAACCGGCAAGACGGCATCAGCCATTGGTGCAATTACGGTTTCGGGCACCTTCACCAACAAAGCTAGTATCACCATTGGAGGCGTTGCACCGGGGCTTTACGATGGCAAAGGCATTTGGTGTTATGATGCAGGAATTTTTTCAAATGAAGCCGGTGCCCTGATTTCAATTAGCCGAACGGTATCGGACGGGATCTACAATGTTTCGGGCTTTACGAATAATGGATCCATTGATATCGGAGCGGTGGGAGATATCGGCGGTTATGGAATACTTAACAATTATAATTCGTACTTTGTGAATCAGGGGTCCGTTAATATTGGAACCGGGGGAAATATCGGCGGAGATGGAATAGCAAACCTTAGTGATGCGTACTTTACGAATCAGGGATCCATTGCTATCGGAACCGGGGGAGATATCGGCGGAGATGGAATATTCAACGATGGTTACTTTGAAAATATCGAAGGTTCCGGCTATATCAGCATTGCATCAGACAACGTCATCTCCAATCACGACAACTACGGAACGTTTTACAACGGAGGCGTGGTCATTG
>CAMLNK010000368.1 GCA_946481035.1 uncultured Dyadobacter sp.
ACAGATTGAACTTTCGGAGCTTCTACCACGTGGAATTTGGGATAAATCACCGGTTCCAGCTCGTCCTCGAAAACCAGTATGCTTCCGGTGAGCGCCACTATAAAAACCACAAGGCCGGAGGAAACCCCCAGCCATAAGTGTAGTTGCGATGCAATCTTCTTGAATGTCTTTTTCACAGATTGGATGAAATAGCACGCATTTTAGAAAGTGTAAGAAATGGTCGCCATGAAGTTGCGCGGCGCGCCCGGGAAGAGGCGCAGGTAATCATAACCGCCTACCCAATAGGTTTTGTTACCAAGGTTATTGAGGTTGACCTGGAACTGGAATTTGTCGATTTTGTAATAAACAGCCCCATTCAGCAAGGCATAGCCCGGCAAAGTCTGGGTGTTGTTGAGCGAAAGGTTACGCTCTGTCACGAAGTTTCCGCCGAGGCCCACGCCGAAGCCGCTCAGGAAATTGTTCACGAAAGTATATTTCGTCCAAACGCTTCCCTGGTTTTTCGGCGCATTCGGCTTTTGCAAATTCACGAGCACCTGGTCGGTCGCTTTTGAGCCAGCATCGGTGATCTTCGCGTCGTTGCGGCTGTATGTCATGATCACGTTCCAGTTGGGAAGGATATTTCCGGTCACGTCGAATTCCACACCTTTCGCGGTTTCCTTTCCCACCTGGATCATCAAATCGGGCCGGTCGGCGGCATTGGCAGAGTACAAGGTGTTGGTTTGTGTGATGTTGTAAACCGAAACGTTCGCGGTAAGGCGGCCATCAAGCCATTCTGTTTTCAAACCGGCTTCGGAAAGGCTGCTGCGGATCGGGTCAAACGGCCCTCCGGACAATGGGTTGCTTTGTACAACCGGGTCCTGCGGATTGTAGCCCTGGGTATAAGTACCATATACATTAATGTTATTCGTTAACGTATACACAGCCCCGATGCGCGGCAGTAATGCGTGCTGCGTTACATTCGATTCGTTGTTGGTCGTGTAGCCTTTCTTGTCGATATAGGTATCGTAGCGCAGACCGAGCAGGATTTGCAACTTTTTGATTTTCAATTGCTCCTGCAAATACAAGCCGTGCAATTTGTAAAGTACCGGCGTAGTTGCGGCATTGGCCGTCACGTTGTAAATGTACTTGGAAGGATCTTCCATGTTGTTATTCTGCAACGTCAGGTCGTAATGCGAAATGTTCGGTTTGGGAATGCTGTAAGTGACGCCGTTCTCGGTATAGTTGTAGAAAACAAACTTCTCAGGCGTTTTCGGATTGTAAGCCGCCGCGCCGCCCGCTTTGAGCAGGTAACCATTGGCGGTCTGCTGGCCGGAGCCTTTTGGGGTTGACGACTGGATAAAATCATAACCCGCCACCAGTTTGTGCTCCGCAATGCCGGTGTTGAAGTTGTGGTTGAAAAATAGCGACACATTATCCATAAACGACTTCGTTTTACGGATAAACACCTGCCGTGCTACGAGGTTTTCGATGGCCTTACCAGCAGAATCCACTGCATTCACATTGCTGCTGCGGTGTTCGAGCAGGTCTTCGGAGTAGCCGGTACGCAGGTAAGCGACGTTGAAAGAGGTATTTTGGGTAAACTGGTGGTTCAATGAAGTGGTGATGAGGTAGGTTTCTTCATTGAGATAGTCATTCACCGCATTCAGCGACGTGCGGATCGAGCTCGAATAAAGGTCATTGCCCTTTACCGACTGGCCACGGTCGAGACGGCTGTTGGAGCGGTTGAAAACGAGGTCGAAGTTAATGCGGGTTTTGTTCGTAGGCAGGAATGATACCGATGGCGCTACAATGATGTTTTTATCAAACTGCATGTTCCGGAAACCCTGCGCATTCACATAACCCAGGTTAAGGCGGTAAAGCAGCGTTTTACCCTCATTCATCGGCCCTGTGAAATCGGCCAGTGTGCGCAGCGTATTGAAGCTGCCGGTCGTAAAGCTCAGTGATTTGCGGGCCACATCGAGCGGCTTTTTGGTCACGCGGTTGATGGTTCCGCCCGGCGAAGTATTGCCGTACAATGCCGACGCCGCGCCTTTGATTACTTCCACACGTTCGAGGTAGTTCACCGGTGGTTGTTTCCAGAAGCCCGAAAATGTACGGAGGCCGTTCACGAGCTGGGTAGTACTGCCGCCGTTCATACGGAAACCGCGGATCGTCAAATCATCGTAAAAAGTAAACTGGTTCACACCGCTCATGTTTTTTACGGCATCGCCCATCAGGAACACGCCCTGATCACGCATTACTTCCTTGGTAATGTAGGAGATGGCCTGCGGGACCTCTTTAATCGGCGTCGCGGTTTTGCTGGCAATGAAAGAAAGGTCGTTTTTGTAGCTGGTTCCGCGGTTACCGACGATCTCGACGGTTTGCAGTTCCTGCGCACTTTCTTCTGAAACGATTTCGATGGTAACGGTCTCGTCCTTCACGTGCACGTTGCGGTCGATACGCCTGATGCCCACGCCTGTGCCTATGAGCTGGTAATGGCCGGGAGCCAATGCATTGAATTCGAAATTACCTTCCGTGTCAGTTAAGGTTCCTTTGCCTGTCCCTTTGAGGATCAGGTTGATAGATTCCGCAGGTTGGCCAGCGGCGTTTTTAATATTGCCTTTGATCTGGCCTGTTTGCCCGAAGGCGGCGGAGCAGCAAAGAGAAAGGATGAGTAAACAGAATATCCTCATGATATAGGGATTAAATAAAACAGCTAGTGCCAAAGCGTGGCAAAAGTAGTCTTATTTAGACCAATCCCAAATAATGAATTCCATTATTCTCCACTCATTTTTTAATTCGCTCCAATTGTTCAATTTTTTCTGCTAATACTTTTATAACCAATCAAATGTGGCCGGAAGTTACATTTGATTGGTTATAAATGCGTGCGGAAATGTCCTGCGTTGGACTATCCGAGGTTGGATTTGATGAACGATAGTGCGTCACGCATGAGCTGCTCTTCTGAGTCGAACATTTTGCGCCAGATATTGGCCACCGGCAGTTTCGGGCTGAATGCCTCGATGCTGATCCAGCCGTCGTACCGAATATCGCGGATAGATTGGAATACGCCTTCCCAATCCACATTGCCCTTGCCGGGCGTAGAGCGGTCGTTTTCGGAAAGCTGGATGAACGAAATGCGGTCGCCGGCCTTGCGGATGGTGTCGCCGATATTTTTCTCTTCGATATTCGCGTGGAAAGTGTCGAACATAATCTTCACGTTCGGGTGGTTCACATCATCCACAAAGCGGATGATCTCGTCGCCGCAGCTGGTCAGGTACAGCTCGAAGCGGTTCAGGTATTCCAAACCCAGGGTAATGTCGAGCGATTCGGCATAATCAGCCACTTCGCGGATTCCTTCGATTCCCCATTGCCATTCTTCCTCAGTGGCCGGTTGTCCCGTAAAAACGCCCAACGCGGAATGGTAAGGGCCCATCAGGCGGGTCGCGCCGAGTACCAGCGAACAATCCAATGCACGTTTCAAATGATCGATCGTGTGGCGGCGCATAGCCGGGTCGGCGCTGATCAGATGCTCCGATGGTCCGCAGATCGTGTCGGTCTCGCACGCGAGGCCCAGGCTGTCGAGTTTCTGCCGGAATTGGAACCAGTGCTCGGGATTTGTATTGAAAATCGGTACCTCGACGCCATCAAAGCCGATCTCTTTAATGAGTTCGAGGGTGGGAAAAAGGCTTTCGTCAATCTGGGTTCCCCACAAAAGGAGGTTCATACTGTACTTCATCAAAAATCGAATTTATCTCGCTGGCGAATGGATAAGTCGGGAGTTAGGTGCCCGTGTCTTTTCAGTATACAATCTTAAAGTAAAAAAGTACTGTTCAATATACACGTTTTGACGAGTAGTTAGCTGATATTGATAAGTTGGTGCGTGCTTGGCTGAATATCCGGGTAAAATCGACTCATAGCCCAAACACAAAAATGGCCGCCCTTTTTTGAGGACCGCCATTTTTGAAGCTTATTTTTGAAGTTATTTACTGTACCCGGCTGAAAATGAGCTGGTTGTTATTTTCGTAATACAGAACCAGCCTATTGGTTTTCAAATCATACAGATTTACGCTTGGCAATGCATTTACGAACAGGTTCCCCCAGCTCGTTTCTGCCCTTTCGGTACCGCCGCCTCCGATCTGAATCGTATTTTGTTGGGCGGTTTCGTAAAATCCTGTCAGAATATTGGTGGAAGTAGTGCCTTCCAGCTCGCCTTTGTCTTTAAAATTGAGGCCTATGTCCATCACGCCTTTGCTGGTGGCGGGTTTGCTGATGGTATCATCCTCCTGCACTATGCTTTCCAATTGCCATTTGCCGGTCAACTCCACGTTGCTGCTGATTGTGGTGGTTTTTCCACAACCCATAAGCAGCGAAAAAAACAGCACGGATGCTGTCGGAATTATGAGGCCTTTCATATGTGTAAATAAATTTCAGAACTACCTAAGATTGACATCGTACTCGCGAAAAAGGTTGCAAAAAAGTTGAGCGGCTCTATAAATTTATAAAAAATGTGCCAGCCTTCCGAACTTCGGCGGCATAATTTATAACGGCAGCCAGGCGATATTCTTTTGCCGATGGCTCAATCTATTTTTATGAATAAATTCGATAAATGATCATATTTTGATAGCAATAATGTAATATTGCTAATCTTTTGGGTAAAATCCTGATAGAATATGAAAGCACCAATCCATAAAAATATCGAGAGCCAGGTCCGTACTGTGACAGTACATGAGCTCAAAGAGCCCCATTTCGACCCCAACTGGCATTTTCATCCGCATTACCAATTATTTACCGTTCTAGAGGGAACAGGCAAACGGTTGATCGGTGACTCCATCCAGACTTTCGGTCCGGGTGATACGGTGTTCCTTGGTCCCGATGTCCCACACCTGTGGCGCAGCGACCCGGCCTATTTTGAAACAGGTTCGCCCCTGATGACCCACGGAATCGTACTTTATTTTCAGGAGGATTTTTTAGGAAAGGACTTTCTCGACAAACCCGAAATGCTCGGGCTTCGTCAGCTGCTGGCCGATTCCAAGAGAGGGATTTGTTACAAAGGCGAGCTTTCGGAACATATTCGCGAGCAACTGATCTCGCTTACGGCTGTGGAAGGCTTTAAAGGCATTTTGCAGCTGCTCACACTGCTCGATAAACTCGCGCACGCCAACTCCGGCGAATTCATTTCGAGCTATGGTTATGTCAACAACTTCAAAGTGTCGGAAACCGAGCGGATGCAAAAAGTGCACAACTACGTGCTGCAACATTTCTTCCAGGAAATCCGCCTCAGTGATGTAGCGTCTCTCGCCGGAATGACCGAAGCCGCATTCTGCCGCTACTTTAAAAGGATCACGGGCAAAACGTTCTCACAGTTCGTAAACGAGATCAGGATCAGCCACGCCACAAGATTATTAATAGGTAAAGAGGATAACATTACGAACATCTGCTATG
>CAMLNK010000369.1 GCA_946481035.1 uncultured Dyadobacter sp.
CAATACTCAGGTGCACCTTTACCTTTACCCATACGAACCTCAGCAGGTTTCTTGGTAATCGGTTTGTCAGGGAATACACGGATCCAAACCTGACCTTCGCGTTTCATCGCACGTGTTACCGAGATACGAGCTGCTTCGATCTGACGAGCAGTCAACCAACCTGGTTCCAGTGCCTTTATTGCAAACGATCCAAAAGCAATCTCATGTCCGCGGGTCGCGAGACCGTTGTGCGAACCTTTGTTCTTTTGTTGTTTGCGAAATTTTGTCCTTTTCGGCTGTAACATGATTCTAATCTATTTGAACCGGTTTGATACCGGAAAGTATCTGATTACTTCTTCTTGTTCTTGTTGCGTTTGCGACGATCTGCATCACCGCCTCCTCCTTCACCACGTGGAGCGCCGTCGTTTCTGTCACGACCGCCTCTTCTGTCGCCACGTCCGCCGCGATCGTTACCACGCTCGCCGCCTTGTGCGCTTCTTTCAGCTCTGTCGGATGCCGCAGTAGCTGCGCTTGGAGTCAAATCACGCTTTCCGTACAATTCACCTTTGAAGATCCATACTTTAATACCGATCTTACCGTAGATAGTTTGTGCTTCGGAGATAGCGTAATCGATGTCCGCTCTCAATGTATGCAAAGGAATACGTCCTTCTTTGTATTCTTCTGTACGGGCCATTTCAGCACCACCCAGACGACCTGCCAAACGGATTTTGATTCCTTGTGTTCCTACACGCATTGCAGAAGCGATCGATTGCTTCATTGCACGACGGTAAGAGATACGAGCCTGCAATTGCTGAGCGATTGCCTCGCCTACCAGTTTCGCATCGATTTCAGGACGTTTGATTTCGTAGATGTTGATCTGAACATCTTTGCCTGTAATCTTTTTAAGCTCTTCTTTGATTTTATCAACTTCGCTACCACCTTTTCCGATCACGATACCCGGACGGGCAGTGTGGATCGTCAATGTGATGCGCTTCAATGTACGTTCAATAACTACTTTTGAAATCGATCCTTTCGGGATACGCGCTTTAATGTAGTTACGGATTTTCTCGTCTTCAACCAGTTTGTCAGAGAAGTCTTTTCCTCCGTACCAGCTAGATTCCCATCCTCTAACAATTCCTAGTCTCAGACCTATCGGATTAACCTTTTGTCCCATTCGAAATAGATCGTTTTACTTATGATTCGATTGATGCTTCATTTACTGACACCGACGCGTCGTCTACCACGATTGTGATGTGGTTGGAACGCTTACGGATTCTGTGTGCTCTTCCCTGGGGTGCAGGGCGCAAACGCTTCAACATACGTCCACCGTCGATGAAAACGGTTTTAACGATCAGGTCAGCGTCTTCCAGTTTTGATCCTTCGTTCATTTGCTGCCAGTTGGCAACAGCAGAAAGAAGAACTTTGTGCAAAACCGGCGATGAAGCTCTCGGTTGGAATTTCAAAAGTGCCAACGCTTTGCTGACCTTCTGTCCGCGAATCATGTCGGCCACCAATCTCATCTTGCGAGGAGAGGTAGGCACGTCTTTTAATATAGCTCTTGCTTCCATGTTTCTTTTCAGATATCGGCTCGTCCGTTAGGACCAGCTACGTCGACAAATTATTTTCTTCCTTTATCTTTTTTTGCGGTGTGGCCACGGAAGTTACGGGTTGGAGAGAACTCGCCCAGTTTGTGTCCTACCATGTTTTCAGTCACGTAAACCGGGATAAACTTGTTCCCGTTGTGAACTGCAAATGTGTGCCCGATAAAATCAGGCGAAATCATTGAGCGCCGCGACCAGGTCTTGATGACAGATTTACGCGACGAGTTGTTCATCGTTTCAACTTTGGCTTCGAGACGAAAGTCGATATATGGTCCTTTTTTTAATGAGCGTGCCATGTTCTACTTATTTTTTACGACGGCTGATAATCAATTTCTCAGAATGCTTGTTGCGGTTACGTGTCTTAAGACCTTTCGCGAACTGACCATTTCTAGAACGAGGCTGACCTCCTGACGAACGGCCTTCACCACCACCCATCGGGTGATCAACAGGGTTCATAGCAACACCACGTACGCGTGGACGACGTCCCAACCATCTTCTGCGACCCGCTTTTCCAAGCGAAACGTTCATGTGGCTGGCATTCGAAACAACACCAACTGTTGCGATACAAGTAGAAAGTACCATACGCATTTCGCCTGATGGCATTTTCAATACGGCATATTTACCGCCTTCTCTCGCTACCAGCTGCGCGTAAGCACCGGCGCTTCTTGCAAACTGACCACCTTTACCAGGAGTCAATTCGATATTGTGTACAATCGTACCGACAGGCATAGATCCCAATGGAAGGGCATTTCCAACCTCAGGAGCTACTGAATTACCGGACACGATAACTTGTCCAACTTTCAGGCCGTTCGGAGCGATGATGTAACGTTTTTCTTGGTCCTCAAACTGGATCAGGGCGATACGCGCTGAACGGTTTGGATCGTATTCGATCGTAAGGACAGTAGCGGGAGCGTCGAAACGATTTCTTTTGAAGTCGATAACGCGGTATTTTTTCTTGTGACCGCCACCAATATATCGCATGGTACGATGTCCCTGGCTGTTACGACCACCTGTTCTTTTGATGGGTTCCAGAAGACTCTTCTCAGGTTTCGACGCGGTGATCTCCTCGAATGTAGGAGCCGAGCGGAAACGCTGACCAGCACTTGTAGGTTTTAATTTTTTAACTGCCATTTGCTATTAACTCGTCTAATGATTTGAAATCGTTCAACTAGGCTTCTCCGTAGATATCGATCGCTTCGCCTTCGGCTACTGTGATGATCGCCTTTTTGATCGTTGACGTTTTTCCAGTGACAAACTTACCTCCCGATGTGCGGGATTTGCTTTTACCAATGCTACGCATGGTGTGAACGCTTTCTACGGTAACCCCGAACAGTTTCTCAACAGCTTTCTTGATCTCTACCTTGTTTGCAGTAAGGGAGACTTCGAAAGCGTATTTACCTTGACCACCCTGAGCCGTTACCTTTTCAGTAATAATCGGACGTTTCAGTACACTCATTGTTATTTGTTCAATTGGGTTTCCAAAATAGAAATCGCAGATTCACTTATCAGAAGACGGTCTGCATTCATCAGGTCATATGTATTTACCGAATCAACAGTAGTAACTTTCGCTTTTGGAATGTTACGGCTCGACAGGTATACATTGTTATCGATCGCGGGAAGGATCAATAATGTTTTGGTGTTCGCCAGTGAAAGGGAATTCAAAACATTCAGGTAAGACTTCGTTTTGGGCGCATCGAAAGTGAATGCTTCCAAAACCGAAATAGCGCTGGCTTGTGCCTTAACAGAAAGTGCAGAACGGCGGGCCAGAGCTTTTACTTTCTTGTTCAGTTTGAAACCGTATGTGCGGGGACGTGGACCGAAAATACGACCACCACCTACGAACACCGGAGACTTAATGCTACCTGCACGAGCTCCGCCGGTTCCTTTTTGGCGTTTGATTTTACGTGTAGATTGGTTAATCTCTGCACGTTCTTTTGATTTGTGCGTTCCCTGACGCTGGTTAGCCAGGTAAAGCTTCACATCGAGATAGATCGCGTGCGTGCTAGGTTCAATGCCGAAAATTTCTTCTGACACAGTTACCTTCTTGCCGGTATCTTCTCCTTTTATATTTAATACGGACAGTTCCATCGGTACTACTTCTCAATGATTAGAAATGAATTCTTTGAACCCGGTACTGAGCCACTCACAACGAGAATGTTCTGCTCAGGTATCACTTTCAGAATACGCAAATTCTGAATCTTTACACGATTGTTACCCATGCGTCCACCCATACGGATACCTTTGAATACGCGTGATGGGAATGAACAAGCACCAATCGAACCTGGGTGACGGGCCCTGTTGTGCTGACCGTGCGTCTGACCACCTACCCCGCCGAATCCGTGACGTTTTACAACACCTTGGAAACCACGACCTTTGGCAGATCCTACTACGTCAACAAACTCGCCTTCTTCAAAGATGTCCTGTACGGACAATGAAGTTCCAAGTTCATGTTCCACTTCGAATTCCTTGAACTCAACCAATTTTTGCTTGGGAGTTGTGTTGGCTTTCTTGAAGTGGCCAATCAGAGGCTGGGAGGTGTTCTTTTCTTTCTTCTCACCAAAACCTAACTGGATAGCCTTATAGCCATCCTTTTCTTCGGACCTAACTTGTGTTACAACACAAGGACCAGCTTGGATCACAGTACATGCCAGAGCCTGCCCGTCAGCATTGTACAAACTAGTCATTCCGATTTTTTTACCAATTAAACCAGACATGTTTGAAATTTAAATTTAGCAGGTAAAAACCCCTTATTCTTTAAAACGGACTGCAAAGGTAGAAAAAACGATTTTTATATCCTAACAGCCTAAAAATATTTCTCGCTGATAATCAGCAAAAAAGGTCAGATGAACGAACATCTGACCTCATTTTTCGAGAAGCTGACTGATTCCGGCGTTAATCCTTTGCCTGTCAGGCTTTTCTGAGCTCAGATGTGGTTTCCAGAGGAACCCGGACCTTCATCCAATTTATGTAGTTGGCTTAATGAATAAGCCGGTATTACTAAACTTTGATCTCTACGTCAACGCCGCTTGGCAATTCTAGCTTCATCAGGGCGTCTACCGTTTTTGCACTTGTAGAGAAGATGTCCACCAAACGCTTGTAAGTACAAAGCTGGAATTGCTCTCTTGATTTCTTGTTAACGTGCGGCGAACGAAGAACAGTGAATTTCTCTGTCTTTGTAGGCAAAGGAATAGGACCGCTTACTACCGCGCCTGTTGCCTTTACTGCCTTAACGATTTTCTCAGCTGATTTGTCAACCAAGTTGTGGTCGAATGACCGAAGTTTGATACGGATCTTTTGATTCATTGTATTGATTTGTTTCCGGTTCAGAAAATCTCATCAGGTTACCTGACAATTACACCTGCAAAAGAACCATTTACTTCACAGGCTATATCATAGAAAATGCGTTGCAGAATTGCTCCTGCAACGCATTACTTTTATTAAGCTTTAACGAGGCCTTTCGCTTTCTCGATAACACCCTCAGCGATGTTATTCGGTACGATTTCGTAGTAAGCGAAGGTCAGGGATGCAGTAGCACGTCCTGATGACATCGTACGAAGGTCAGTTACATAACCGAACAACTCTGAAAGAGGTACATCTGCCTTGATAACCTGCGCACCATTACGGGTGTCCATACCGCGCATGATACCACGACGACGGTTAAGGTCACCTGTGATCGGACCAGTGTACTCGTCCGGGGTCAGAACTTCTACGTGCATGATCGGTTCAAGCAATTTCGATCCGGCGTGACGCGCAGCTTCTTTGAAACCAAGCTTCGCAGCCAATTCGAAAGAGAGTGAATCTGAATCGACATCGTGGAATGAACCGTGGA
>CAMLNK010000370.1 GCA_946481035.1 uncultured Dyadobacter sp.
TGATCAATACCAGTTACCGGGCCGAGGCATTTTATTATAATATTGATGAATACCCTGAAAAAATACAGAACTTTGTAAAAGGTTCAACGGCATTTGCCGCCATGAAAATTCTGGAAGGATATAAGTTTTCGGACCCGATTGGTACTGGCTATGGGATCAGCCTGCAAGGGACAAGTGAAAATTGCCGGCTCATTTTCGACCAGGACGGAAACTTTGTGAATATGACTTACCAGACCGCATTATACCGATGAACGAAAAATAATTATTTCAACGATACACTTCATAACCCCTCTGAATGACCTTTTTCCGCAGTAAGAAATACAGTTCGCTAGCCGATCTGGTTCGGGCTTGTCAGGCCGGCGATACCAGGGCGCAAACTGCATTCTATGAACGGTACAAATCCAGGCTGCTCGGGCTCTGCCTGCGTTATGCGAAAACCAAAGCGGAGGCGGAGGATATTTTTCAGGATGGATTTATCAAAGTATTTAAGAATATCAATGAATTAAGGAACGTGGAGGTGATCGATGCCTGGGTGAAATCTGTGGTGATCCGAACGGCGATCAATTACTATCACCGGACTACAAAGGAACAGCAGCTGCATTCGAACCTCGAAGATTTTCAGCGCGAGATCGATTCAGGGGATTATGGAAAGATTATCACGCAGATAGATATGAATGTACTGTTGAATGTGATCAATACATTACCGGACGGATACCGGATGATTATCAACCTGCATTTGATAGATGGTTATACCCACAGCGAAATCGGCGAAATGCTTTCTATTTCCGATAGTACGTCACGATCGCAATTTTTAAGAGGAAGGAATTTATTAATGAGGAAGTTACAGGAAAAAGGAATTACGCAATATGAAATCTTCTGACGAGCAGATCGACGAGGAGTTGCGTAAAGCTCTCCGGGAACGATTCGACAATTTTGAGAGATTACCCGACCCGACCCTGAGGGAAAAGATATTCGCAGGGCTGGGCGGAGGAACCAGCATGGTCCAAACAGGCCTGATAGCCTCGCTGTTGCTCCTCATTACGCTGACGGCCGCGGTGTATATTGTTTCGTATTCGATTGTGCGCAAAAATGAAATCGCCGCCGGTGCGCAGCAGTTTACTACTCCCGCTTCGCAGGCGCCGGACAAGGCCATCGACAAGCCGGAAAGCGATACCGGCAGCGCGGATTTGGTTCAGGGAGGCTCGGAAGAGTCCATAGGAACCAAGCAGGCAATCCCTGGGGTGAATGCACCCGCGCACGTTACGCGCGTAACCCGCCCGGTCGCGAAGGCGCACAGGTATAAGCGGGCCGATGTGGTCAAGCTCATCGAAATGATTAAATCGAACCCGTCGTCTTTCGGCTCGCTTTGGATTGATGACAGGTATATTTCTCCTGCCGACAGGGCTTTCCTGGAATCGGAGTTGGATAAAATATTGTCCGGCAATGCATTAGCCGACAGCGCTGCCGCCGCTGAACGCGATATGAAAGAACTGGAAGGGCCCTCGTTGGCCGATCAAGACATCGGGGTGCTGGATCACAGGCCATTGGCCCTTCCTGAATATAACTGGCAACCCGACAGTCTCATAACCCCCGAAGAACCCCAAAAACGGTACGAATTTCTTTTCAAGGAACGCTGGGGCATCATTACGGCGCTTACGCCGCTCCGAACATTCCAGATCCTGACCGTGAGGCCGGGAAATGGCGTTGTTTACCAGAACTTCGAACTACCCGGGAAAATTTCTGCGGAAACAGTCGGATACAAATTCTCGGCCGGAGTGGAACGTAAAGGCTTTCAATTGCTGCTCAATTACGGGCAATTCAAACAGTCGTACCGGTATGAGATCGCCACCAGTGAGTTTGTCGTAGGGCCGGACCTGACCGGAAATTATGAGGTTGTGAGAAAGGGGATTCCGCAGCACGAGAACAGTACGGTGCGTCTGGTAGGGGTGTCCGTCAGGAAACACACGGTACGCCGGTCGCATTTCCTGCGCAACTATTTCGGCGATTTCGGTGCGGAGTTCAGCCGCGACCTTACCTCGAAAAAGAACCTGGTTTGGCTTAATGCAGGTTTCGGTAAGGAGCTTTTTGCCGGGAACAATACGGTGATGACCGTCGGGCCCTATTTTGAATACAGCCTGTCCAAACTTCGTAATCCCGACAATCCTTTCAAAATTCAGCCGTACCAGATCGGGCTTTCCGTGGGTTTGCGGTATACCAAAAAATAGGGCTTTTACACCTCCGATTTAAGAATATCGGCCAGCTCCCGCCTGAACTCCTCGCCGTAAATGTTATTATACTCGCGCGTGAAGCTTTCGAAGGTACTTTTGGCGAGTGAATGCTTGCCCAGCAATGCAAACGACTTGCATTTGAGGACCATCGCTTCTTCATTGGCCGGATCGAAATACGAAATATTGTTCGCCAGGCGGATGACGAACTCAGGGTCGTCGGACACCGGAATGCTCCCGGCATAATTCAGATAGGTATTGACGACGATGTTTGAAATCTCGGATTTGAAAGGATCGAGCCATTCAAATTCCATATTGGACAGGAAACTTCCTTTGTTGGTAATGCCGATCAGCGCCTCGATCATCGGGCGGTCGATCATTTTGGAAGAGGTGATATTCATGAAATCGAGGTAATCGATATGCACTTCGTTTTCATCGAAATCGAGCTTCCAATGCCCGGCGTTCATCACGATCTGGCAATGCGGCATTTTGGTAAGGATCGCTTTCAGTTTCGTGAGGTTCACCGATCGGTTGTTCCGCGCGCTCTCCGCGGTTTTATCCGACCACAGCAGTTCCCGCAATTTATCCGAATTAATACCTCTCTTCCAGCGAATCGTGTACAGTAAAATGACGAGGAAAAGCTCCTTGATGAGTGGCGTGAATGCCTGCGTAATATCGTTGCCGGTATTGTCGGCGAGCTGTAAATCCCCGAATAGCGAAATGCTGTTCTTCTCCGGCAATAATGTCGTGCTGTTACTCTTGCGCGATGGGGCCGGGGCTGGAAGTATCTCCATTGGTTGAATATTTTCCGTCCTGGAAGCGCTCGCCCGTGCGCCCCGCCTGCGGAAATATAGCCATGCGCCGCCCAGCAGCATTATTGCCCCGGCTACGGCGAAAGGCCAAATGGGCAGCCTATCATTTTCGGCGGCTGCGACCTCCTTGTGCGCCTCATGTACGGGCGTGAGCAGCGTGTACACGTGCATGACGGTCTGCTTGTCGTCCTCGCTGCGTGTCATTGTGAACGCTACAAGTTGTTTGCCGGCCGGACAGTAGAACAGATCCGCAAAGGAATGGGTGTCGTGGAAAGAATAGGGGATAGCCGTTGCCATTTCCCTGAATTCCGGTTTATCAAGCGATCCGCGGACGAGTTGCAGCTCGGAATTGTAGCGGTTTTTGGGAAAACTCAATGCATAAAAATGCCCGTCAGGGAAAACGAGCGAATTGGCAAAATTCAGCTCCGGCAGGTCTGCGCCGGTGTCGTATACTTTTTTCCAAAGCCCTGTCCGAGGGTCGAAGAGCAGCAGGTCGTTCCAGCTTCTGGGGTTCAGGATCTGTTGCCCCGTCATGCTGCCATATCCGCCAAGCACATACATCCCTTTTGGTCCGAGGCCACCCGCGGCCAGGTAACGGGGCGTATAGGCTCCGCCGACGGTATCGTTCGCTACAATGCTCCATTTGCCCGTAGGCATATGGTAGCGGTGCACTTTGTTTTTATAGGTCAAATGCCCGTAGCCGCCGAAAATATACAGCGAGGAATCCGTTGCGGAATAGAACTTATTGGCATGCCAGTACTCCGTAGAACTTTCAGGAATGGGGAAAATAAAATTGTGGTCCCATTTCCGGCTCGCAAAATCAAAGCGGGCGATACGTTGCTGATCGGCATTGTAGGTGTACAAATTGCCCGAAACCGTATCCACAAACGCCTGGTTACCCTTTGCTAAATGCAGTCTTCCCGATTGGTAAGGATAAGAAACAGTCACCTGGCTCGCTACCGAATAGGTATGCAGGCTGTCTTCCCCGATCAGGTAAAGCATCTCGCGTTTCTGATCCAATGCCGAGCAGGCGAATCCGCTGGTAACCATTCGCTTGCGGGGCTGCCAGGCTTCCCGCAACCTTTCGATCCAGACCGGGTTTTTCGCCACGGCTGCCACTTTCCCCTGCTCATTATGAGCCTTTTCACCGGAATGTTCATTCAACGGCCAGAACCCTGCCGGTTTGCCGTCTTCGGAAAGGCTGATGTTGGCAAGATTCATCGGCGGTACGTCCGTCGTCTGGAACGACTTATGCTGGTTGGCCCCGAAAAGAAGCTGGTAACAGCCGCCGGAAGCAATATCCAGCCCATGCGTGTACGTCTTGCCGCCTGAGGTAATGCTTAGTTTGCCAGCTTCCGCATTGAGTTTAACCACAAATTTGCTCTGTCTGCCGAAAAGCGCCTGATCGGGAATATTGAAAGCGATTCCGGACAGTTTATCGCCGGTAATAACGCGGAAACGGCCATTGGCAGCGGCAATCCCGTTGTCGTAAATGAGGTCGATATTGTGTTTATCATCGCCAATGAGGCGGAAAATGTAGCCGAAATAGGTTTTTTGTTTCGGTACGAAAGAAAGATCGAATGTCAGTTCGAGGCTTTCCGAAAAGCAAACCGGCTTTGCGGGCGTAAGGTCGAGCATGGTCCGATGGTCCTGCAAAACTTCATAGCTCGCAAAGCGCAGGCCGTGCGACTGGGCTTTTGCCGGGCTTCCGGTGATTGAAATAATATAAAAAAGTAGAAGGAGGAAAACGGGTGATTTCATGGGTTGGTCCTGGGGCAGTACCGGGCCAGCGTCGCTCAATGCGATTTCAGGAGGCATTAAATGGCTCATATGAGGTCGGCCCGGTTCAGGTAATACGCAGTCGCTGTTAATAATTTACAAAAGTTAAAAAAAACTTGAAATAATATAAGGCTGCGAACGCCGGTGCCTTAAAAATATGCGCCCCGGCCGTTTCCGACCGGGGCGCTCTTGCCAGAGGGATATGAGGAATATAAATCTAAGGTTTTACGATCTTGCGTTCGACCCCATCGACCTTTACAATGTAAGTCCCGGAAGGCCAGCTGGCAATATTCAGCTCAAAATAGGGCCTGCCCGGCGCAGATGAATGCATTTTCTTTCCTGCGGCATTCACGATATCGACCTGTAAAATGCGGGCGTCGGATTGCAGCGCCAGTACGTTGGCGGCAGGGTTGGGATACACATTCACGGCTACCGGCCGCTGGATTTCCGCCGTCACTATGCTGCTGTACGCGAACGAGCCATCGAGATCAGCCATTTTCAAACGGTAATAAAAACGTCCTGCGGGCAGATTAGCGTCCGTATACCGGTAATCGTTGCCG
>CAMLNK010000371.1 GCA_946481035.1 uncultured Dyadobacter sp.
GGATTGATCAGGTCCATTCCCTGCGCTCCGAAAGTTGAAAGTGCCAATGCGGCCGTGGCCCCGTGGAGGAAACTACGGCGGTTGATATTGAAAGTGTTCATTCGTGATTTTGATTGGTTTTAGGAAACTGGCAAATGCCATATGGGGGTAAAAGGGCAGGGAGCGTAGCGTTTTACTTTTAAGCGGGGATTATTTTACATTTGCCGGACCTACGACACTCAACTTCCTGCATTCGATATGGTACCCGTTATCTCCCGATTGTATGGACTTGGAATTTTATCCCGTTACACACCAAAAAAGCTATCTCCTATTTGAATTTGAAAGCATTAGCGAGACTAAATGTATTAAAAAACGTGTAGAATTTGCTGTACTAAGCAGGACGGCTCAGCTCTACAATCTCGCCCTGACAGACGTTGACCATGAAGGATCTACATCGGACGTTGTTGTTAGTGACAATGCGGATATGCCTAAGGTTATGGCTACCGTTATACATTGTCTGCTTCAATTTTTCGAAAATCATCCATTAGCAACGGTACTTGTCAGAGGAAATTCTCCCGCGCGCACGAGATTGTATCGGGCAGTAATCAGTCGCGAGATTTCAAAAGTCAAAAATTTTCTGGAAATTTATGGAACGGATGGCTATGTAAACGAGCCGTTCCGCATTAACACTCACTATGAAGCATTCTTCATTAAATTGAGGTCGGTATGAACGATACAATAGACAAGAGCAAACGCAGACGTCCGAGGGAAGTGAAATACTATCCGTCAGTGGAAGCATGTACTCAGGCGAAATTGGAAGACGCTATGAAATTTCTTGAAGGTATGGACTTGTCCCCAATACTCGGCCCCGGCTACGAGTGCATGACTTTTAAAAACTTGCCACATTCTCCTTCGTCACCAGCTGAAAAGGAATAAGTACCTCCTTCTCAAACGCCTCTTTCTTAGCCGCTTTCACGGCTGTTTCAATCGCTTTTCCACCTTGCTCTTTGGCATTCTGGAAAACGGTCGCGTCTAATGTTCCTTTCTTCACAGCTTGCAATGCATCGGGAATAGCGTCTACGCTTACTACGAGCACCTTGCCTTTCAGACCTGCGGCTTCCAGTGCTTTCACGGCGCCCATACCCATTTCATCGTTTTGGGCGAAGATGGCGTTGATTTTGTCGCCATAAGATTGGATCCAGTTTTCTGTGAGGGACATTCCTTTGGCGCGGTCCCATTCGCCGGTTTGCTCTGCGAGCAGTTTTAGGCCCGGGTTGGCTTTCAGGATCTCTTTCGCACCATTGTCACGCCGGATTTGCGCGGCCTGGCCCATGAAACCGTGCATCATGAGCACATTGCCCTTGCCGCCCAGTTTTTCGGCAATATACTTCATGGCTATGCGTGCCGATTCGGTATCGTCCGACCCTACGAATGCGGTAGGCTTTGCAGAAGTCTCGGAGTTGACGTTGATAATGGGGATCTTTGCGTCCATGGCCAGTTTGACGGCCGGGGAGCTCGCTTCCACTTCACAGGGATTCATGATGATCGCGTCCACGCCCTGACCGATAAAGCTCTCTACCTGCTCCACCTGCTTCAATGCCGAGCGCTCCGCGTCCACGGTGATCAGTTCCACACCCATTTCCTTCGCTTTCGCCTCCATGGCATCACTCACATTTACGATAAACTCGTTTTGCATGCTCAGCATCGTAGCGCCGATCACCAGTTTGTCGTCGCTGCCTTCGCCGGATGCTTTGTCTGATGATTGATTACAGCCCGCCAACAAAACTGTCGCGATAAGGGTAGCAAAAATTACATTACGTTTCATAAAACTATGTCATTAAGCCATCGGCGGTCGGCCGTCGGCGGTCAGATTTATATTTAATATTCAAATCAATATCAACTCCATCTTCCCCTCCTCCATCCTCCTTTCCTCCTAACTCAATCCTTCTTCCCAACCCCATCCAGCACCACCGCGCCTATGATAATTACCCCCATTACTACCTGCTGATAATAGGAAGTCACATTCAGCAAATCGAGACTGTTACTGATCACCCCGATGAGCAATGCGCCGATCAATGTGCCGGTCATGGTTCCGGTGCCGCCCGAGGTGCTGGTACCACCGATAATCGCGGCGGCGATCGCATCCAGCTCAAAGCCTGCACCGGCATTGGGCTGACCGGTCGTAATGCGCGATGTGAGCAGAATGCCACCCAATGCAGAAAGCAGTCCGCAAATGGTATATACCCACATCTTGACACGGCTCACGCGTATACCCGACGCGCGCGCAGCGGGCTCGTTACCCCCGACCGCGTACATGTAGCGCCCGAGGATGGTTTTGTTCAAAACAACCGAACAAACTGCGAATGCGATGAGCAGGATAATGATAGGAAACGGAATCCCCGCGATGTTGCCTCCGCCAATGAAATTGAACTCGTCCGAAAGGTTTGAAACCGGCCGTCCTTTACTAAGGATCAATGCTAACCCCCGGCCGATGGTCATGGTTCCCAACGTGACGATGAATGGTGGTACTTTGCTTTTGGTAATGACCAGGCCATTGAAGGCACCCATCGCAGAACCTGCGCCCAGGCCAACAAGCAGTGGTACCACGAGCGGAAAGGTATCGGGATGCGCGAAGCTCGCGGCAGCCACACCTGTTACCGCTACCATCGAACCCAGCGAAAGATCGATACCACCCGTAATGATCACAAAAGTGACACCGAACGCCAGCAATGCATTGATCGACACCTGGTTACCGATAATCAGCAGGTTTGAAATTGTAAAAAACTTCGGCGTACTTAACGCCAGCACGACACATATCAATGCAAATGCGAGAAAGATGCCATACTGGCCTATTTTGGAGAATCTGTTCATATTTTAAATTTGGCTTTAGGCGTTAGGCTGTAAGCAATAGGCCATAAGCTATAAGCAAAAATGATTTTAAACCAAAAGCATATCGAAGTATATCGCTCATAGCTCATAGCTTACAGCCTACCGCTTATACCCCCTACGCCACCGCATACCGCATGATCACCTCCTGCGTCGCTTCTGCTCGGGACAACAGCGCGGTTTGTTTACCTTTGGATAAAACCAGTATCCGGTCGCTAAGGCCGAGGATTTCCGGTAGTTCCGATGATATCATGATGATCGCCATGCCCTGGTCTGCCAGGCTGCGGATCAGTTTGTATATTTCAAATTTCGCCCCGACGTCCACGCCGCGCGTCGGCTCGTCGAGAATGATGATTTCGGGTGAAGCGAGCAGTACTTTGCCGATGACGACTTTCTGCTGGTTCCCCCCGCTTAAAAACGTTACGTGCTGACCGGCACCGGCCGTTTTGATCTTCAAATCGGCAATCATTTTTTCGGTGACCGATTGTTCACTGTGTGTGTCGATAAAACCGCCTTTGCGGTGATTATTCATGCTCGAAAGCGTGATATTGTCTTTGACCGACATCCTAGGAATAAACCCAAGCCCCTTCCTGTCCTCGCTCACATACCCGATTCCCCGGTCGATCGCCTCGCGCGGCGTACGTGCACGAAGCGGCGATTCCTTAATATTGATCTCCCCCTCATCCCACTGGTCCAACCCAAATATAGCCCTTGCTATTTCCGTCCTACCAGCGCCCATTAATCCCGCTAAACCTAATATTTCGCCGGATTTTACATGAAAACTGATATTTGAAAACTTACCCGCGCTGCCCAGGTTCCGTACCGAAAGTACTTCCTGCCCAACCGGCTGCGTCGCTTGCGGGAACATCTGATCGATCTCCCTGCCCACCATCATCGCAATCAATGCATTCTGGTCGAGCTCGGCGGCGGGTTTAGTACCAATGTATTTCCCATCGCGGAGCACGGTAACAGTGTCCGAGATCCGGAATATCTCATCCATTTTGTGGGAAATGTAGATAATGCTCACGCCCTCGGCCTTCAAATCGCGAATGATCTGGAACAATGTCCCCACCTCTTTGTCCGAAATGGCCGAAGTCGGCTCGTCCATAATGATCACCTTCGCATTGTTCGAAATAGCCTTCGCGATCTCGACCATTTGCATCTGCGCCACGCTGAGGTGTTTCATTTTCGCTTTTGGAGCAATACTACCCCCCATTTTATCCAGCAATGCAGCCGCACGCTGATTAATTTCCGAGTCATTGAGCCAGCCCGACAGTACTCCGCTTTTTCCCGAAACTTCTCTTTCTCTTCCCAAAAAGATATTCTGCGCCACCGTCAGTTCGGGAATGATGAGAATTTCCTGGTGGATCATGGAAATACCCTTTTTCAAGGTTTCATTCACATTGCTGCCGATCAGGTTCTCGTTTTCAAGCAAAACTTCACCTGAATCGGGCGTAACCAATCCGATCAGTATTTTCATGAAAGTCGATTTCCCGGCTCCATTTTCACCCATTAAGGCATGCACTTCGCCTTTTTTCAGGTCAAAATGGATATTATCCAGCGCTTTGACGCCGGAGAACGACTTGGAAATTTCTTTAACCCTCAGAATGTAATCGGACATAGCAGAATCGAAACTGAGGCTTTAACCTCTCCCGCCATGCAGGATCCGGTTAAAGCCTCAGATTATGAATGCATTATTGGATTAACCCTCCCAATGTACGCCGGTGTCTTTCCAGCTTTTGGAAGCCGCCGAATCGAGTACCGCTTCGCACACTTTCTGTGTTTCGTACGCGTCTTTGAATGTCGGGGAGCAAGGTTTGCCGGTTTGCAGGCTTTCGAAGAAATCGGCTGCCTGGTGTACGAACGAATGCTCGTAACCAATGCTGGTCCCGGGGATCCACCAGCGCTTCATATAAGGCTGGTCGCCGTCGGTAACCAGGATCGAACGCCATCCGCGCACGATCGACTGGTCGTTGTGATCGAAGTATTCGAGGCGGTTCATATCGTGCAGGTCCCAACGAATAGAAGCATGCTCGCCATTGATTTCAAAAGTATAAAGCGCCTTGTGACCGCGTGCGTAACGCGTAGATTCGAACAAGCCCAGTGAACCGTTATCGAAGTGGCAGTGGAAAATACAAGCGTCGTCGATGCCCACTTTTTGTACTTCGCCGGTACCTGCGTGCTTGCGTTCTTTGATAAACGTCTCAGCTACTGCCGATACATCCTTGATACCGCCATTGATCCACATCGCGGTGTCGATACAGTGCGCGAGCAAGTCGCCGGTAACGCCGGAACCCGCTGCGTCCACGTCGAGGCGCCAGGTCGCGGTACCACCCTGCGGTACATCCGGACTAATCGTCCAGTCTTGCAGGAAGTTGGCACGGTAATGGAAAATGCGGCCCAGTTTACCCGAATCTACGATTTGTTTCGCCAGCGTAACCGCAGGCACACGGCGGTAGTTGTACCAAACCGTGTTTTTCACACCCGCAGCTTCAATGGCATCC
>CAMLNK010000372.1 GCA_946481035.1 uncultured Dyadobacter sp.
AGACGAAATATGGAATTCCGCCGACGGCTCCGGCTGGCAAAAGGCCGGCAATGCGGCGTGGGGGCCGCGAAAAGGGCATGCATTGGTTGTATTCAAAAACAAATTGTGGCTTTTGGGCGGTACTTCCCGTATCTCCCGGGATTTCGAATCGCTCGAAATGAAAAATGACGTTTGGTCGTCGTCCGACGGACTGAAATGGACGCGCGAAGTAGCGCAGGCCCCCTGGTCGCCGCGCGACTTGCCGCAGGTGGTGGTACTGCGCGATACGCTTTATATGGTGGGTGCGCAGGGGATGGCCGACGTGTGGCGTTCGCCGGACGGCAAAAACTGGACGCAGCTCACCGCCGAAGCCAGCTGGAAAAAGCGCTACGACATGGGCGTCCACGCATTCGACGGCAAGCTATGGGTATTCGGCGGCCGCGACCTCAATACCGATCACCACAAAGGCGCATTAAACGACGTTTGGTTTTCTGCGAATGGTGCCGACTGGATGCGCTACGCCGAACATGCCCCGTGGAGCGTCCGCAGCGGGGGTAACAGCATTGTTTTCCGCGACCGCTTGTGGATTTACAGCGGCAAGCACACCGGTGCCGATCCGGTCTGGAAAGGGGATGTGTGGGCATTGGAGAAGAGAAAGTAGCCTTGCGGTGATATGGGAAAAATTAAATTAAAAACTTTAATCACAATAAATGACTAAGAATTAGGGGTTTCCCGCTTTTAACTCAGAGACGTGTGTTAAGACAGGAAACCCATGAAGTCGCGAGTGAAGAAGTTTGCTTTTTTGAAGTGCGGGAAATGGCTGGCTGCCGCCTGTGCGTGCGTGCTGCTCGTGGCGGGCTGCGGCGTGAAAAAGCCGGAAGAGGTAGAACTTGCATTGAAAGAAATACCCGCGGAACCGGATTTTAACTATGACGTCAAACCCATTCTGTCGGATAAATGCTTTGCCTGCCACGGGCCCGATGCCAAGAAACAAAAGGCCGGGCTGCGCCTTGATACCGAGGAAGGCGCATACAAGGCACTGAAAAATGCCAAAAAGGGCCATTCGGCGAGCAATCGCTACGCCATCGTGCCGGGCGATCTGGCTGCCAGCGAAGTTTATGCCCGGCTCATCGCGCAGGACCCGGACGTGAAAATGCCGCCACCGGCCTCCAATCTCACATTATCGACGAAAGAAATAGCGGTACTCACGCGCTGGATCGAGCAAGGAGCGAAATACAAGCCGCATTGGTCGTTTATCAAACCCGAAAAACCGGAAACGCCCGAACCCAAACTGGCGGGATGGGCCCGGACGCCGATCGATAAATTCATTCTGGAAAGACTGGAAAAAGAAAAGCTCGCGCCTTCTCGCGGGGCCAGCCGCGAGGACCTGATCCGCCGGGCGAGTTTCGACCTCACCGGCCTGCCGCCGACGCTCGCGGAGATCGACGCATTTGTGGCCGATCCATCGCCCGATGCGTACGCGAAGCTGATCGACCGTCTGTTGCAATCGCCCGCTTACGGCGAGCGGATGGCCAGTGAATGGCTGGACATTTCGCGCTATGCGGACAGCGACGGCTACCTCGACGATAAGCACCGCGATTTTTCGCCCTGGCGCGACTGGGTCATCAGCGCATTCAACCGGAATATCCCCTACAATCGCTTCGTAACTATGCAGCTGGCGGGCGACCTTTTGCCGGACAAAACCAAAGAGACCATCCTCGCCACGGCATTCAACCGGCTGCATAAGAAGAGCTCCGAAGCCGGGATCGTGTTTGAGGAATACCGGGTGGAATACAATGCCGACCGCGTGCAAACGCTGGGGCAGGGGATTATGGGGCTTTCGGTCCAATGCGCGCGCTGCCACGACCATAAATATGACCCGATCAGCCAGGAGGCCTATTATAAAATGTTCGGGCTTTTCAACAGTACCAACGAAACCGGCAGCCCGGTTTACGGACCCGACCAGACGCCCGGGCCCGCATTGCTGCTTACCAGCAAGGAAAACGAGGAAATGCTCCGCTTTTTCGACCGGAAAATCACCGGGCTGAGCAACCAGCTCGCCAATGCCAGCGGCAATTCGGAGGAAGACCTGAAAAAGTGGCTGAATACCAGGGCACTTTCCGAAAAGGTGGTTGCCCAAAAGATCCGCCAGGGGATGGTGGCCTTTTATCCCTTCGAGAAGGCCGTGAAAACCGCCGAAGGCAAGGCCGTGATGCCCAATGCGCTGAACCCAAAACAGCTCGCGCAGTGCAACGAAATCATCCTGAAACCCGGCGTGAAGGGCAATGCCTATTTTGTTTCGGATTATAATTCGGTCAAGCTGGGCAACAATATCGGCTGGCATGAACGGACGGAGCCTTTTTCGGTTGAATTATGGATTAATCCGAATACTGTTTATCCCGACGCGGGCATATTTTATCACTGCGAAGACCTGCGGCTTGGCTACAAAGGCTATTCATTGCGGCTGGCCGACAATAAGTTACAGTTTATCATTGCACATTCCTACCCACAGAACGCCATCCAGGTGAGCACCCTCGCGCCCGTACCCGTGAAGCAATGGACGAAGGTTACCGTCACTTACGACGGTTCGAGCAAAGCGGCCGGGGCTAAAATCTACGTCAACGGCGAACCAGCGAAAACGGCGGTTGATTTCGACAATCTTTACAAAGGGATTTTGTATGAAAAAGACATTCATACTTATGGTTTTCAGGGATTTATGGTCGGGCAGCGGAACCTGCTCATTCCTTTTAAAGACGGCGGGATCGATGAGCTCAAAATCTACGACACGGCGCTGACCTCCCTCGAAGTTTTATATAATCATAATCCGAAAAAAGCTGCTGAAATGCTGAAAACGCAGGTTTCGGCGGAACAACGGGCCATGGTGAAGGACTTTTTCAATGCGCATTTCAATGCAAAAACACAAACGCTGCGCGACAGCCTGAAAGCGAGGATGGACGAGCAGAACAAGCTCGTCAACAGCATCCCCGAACTGATGGTGATGGGCGACCTCCCCAAGCCCAGGCCGACCTACCTGCTCACGCGGGGCGCCTACAATGCGCCCGGCAAGCGGGTAACGCCCGGCGCGCTGGACGCGGTGATGCCTTTTGAAGGGAAATTTCCGCAAAACAGGCTGGGCCTTGCGCGCTGGCTGTTCGATAAGAATAATCCGCTCACGGCACGGGTGTTCGTGAACCGTATCTGGCAAATGCATTTCGGGAATGGCATCGTGCGCTCGTCGGCCGACTTCGGCAACCAGGGTAACCTGCCGTCGCACCCCGAGCTCCTCGACTGGCTGGCTGTCGATTTTATGGACTCCGGTTGGAATATTAAAAGACTGCATAAGCTGATCATGCTCTCGGCTACCTACCGGCAAACTTCCAAAACTACACCGCAATTGCTTGAAAAAGACCCGGATAATGCATTGCTGGCAAGAGGCGCCAGGTTCCGGTTTACGGCCGAAATGGTTCGGGATAATGCATTGTTTATCAGTGGGGTATTGGTGAATAAAATAGGGGGTAAAAGCGTGTATCCCTACCAGCCCGCCGGCCTCTGGGACGAACTCAGCGACAAGGTATGGCGCTACAAATACCAGCAGGAGCCCGGCGAGGGATTATACCGCAGAAGCCTTTACACAATCTGGAAACGGACTTCGCCGCCACCGTCGATGTTGATTTTCGACGCGCCCGAACGCGGTGAATGCGTGGCGCGACGCCGCTCCACCAGCACGCCTTTGCAGGCATTGGTGCTGCTCAACGATCCGCAATATGTGGAAGCCGCCAGGGCATTGGCCGAGAAAGTTCTGCATCAATGTAAAACTGATAAATCGGATGCTACCGGCCTTGCATTCAGGCTGATAACCGGGCGGAAACCCGACCGGACGGAGCAGCAGATTCTCGCAGAATTTTACGCGGACGAGCTCAAACGCTTCCGCGCGCAGCCCGCGCAGGCGCTCGAATACCTGCGTACGGGTGAGCGAAAGTGGGACGCGACGCTGCCGCCCGAGGAAATAGCCGCATTGGCAACAGTCTCGAATTCGATCATGAATACCGACGAGGGGCACACCCGCAAATGATATTGTTATGGAAGATCTGAAAAAGGTATTAACGCAACTCAACCGCCGCGACTTTCTCACGAAGGCCGGTCTCGGTTTCGGTTCCATCGCACTTTCGAGCATTTTGCAGGCCGGTACCTCACCGGGTGCGAGAAGGCAGGAAGGCGCGGAAGCCGTGGCGCCGTTTGTCCGCGGCCCGCATTTTTCGCCCCGTGCGAAGCGGATCATCTATCTCTTCCAAAGCGGCGGGCCTTCGCAGCTGGAAACATTCGATTACAAGCCTGCATTGGTCAAATGGCACGGCCAGGAAATTCCCGATTCGATCAAATCGACGCAGCGGAATTCGGGTATGGTGGCCGGGCAGTCGACGTTTCCGCTGGTCAAATCGATTTATGATTTCAAACAATATGGCCAGTCGGGCGCGTGGGTGAGCGAGCTTTTACCCTATACCGCTGGTATTGTGGACGATCTGTGCATTGTGAAGTCGGTATTTACCGAGGCGATCAACCATGAGCCGGCGGTGATGTTCGTGCAAACCGGTTCGCAGCAAAGCGGGCGGCCTTCCATGGGCTCGTGGCTGAGCTACGGGCTGGGCTCCGACAATCAGAACCTGCCGCATTTTATGGTATTGATTTCCAAAGGTATCAGCGGCGACCAGCCGTTGAGCACCGCTGCCTGGGCCAACGGGTTCCTGGCCTCGCACCACCAGGGTGTGCAGCTCCGGGCCGGGAAAGACCCGGTACTATACCTGCAAAATCCATATGGCGTGCATAAGGAAGACCGGCGTCGCGCATTGGACCGCATTAAGGAGCTGAACGAGCACCAGTTCACGCTTTGGGGCGATCCGGAAATACAGTCGAAGATCAGCCAATATGAAATGGCTTATAAAATGCAGACTTCGGTGCCCGATGCTTTGAATACCGCCGATGAGCCGGAGTATATCTATAAAATGTATGGGGAAGATGCCCGGAAGCCCGGAACGTTCGCTGCAAACTGCCTGCTCGCGCGGCGTATGGCCGAGCGCGATGTGAAGTTTATCCAGCTCTACCACATGGGCTGGGACCAGCATGGCGATTTGCCCAAAAATATTGCCAAACAAGCCAGGGATGTCGATCAGGCATCGGCGGCATTGGTACAGGACCTCAAACAGCGCGGGTTGCTGGAAGATACGCTGGTAGTATGGGGAGGGGAATTCGGCCGTACCAGCTTTTCACAAGGCAAACTCACAGCCGATAACTACGGCCGCGACCATCATCCGCGCTGCTTTTCGATGTGGATGACCGGCGGAGGCATCAAGACCGGGCAGGTCTACGGCGAAACCGACGAAT
>CAMLNK010000373.1 GCA_946481035.1 uncultured Dyadobacter sp.
ATGCAATTCTGGGTCATGCTTGGTTGGTTTTACGTCAGGTTGATGGTCAGGTTTACGGTGTAGGTGTTAGCACTTTCGTCGGTATGGATTTCCAGCCGATGCTTTTCGGGATACAAAAGGTCGAGGCGTCGGCGGGTGTTGCTCAGGCCGATGCCGCCGTTTTCGACTCCCGCTACGTTTTGCGCAGGAAAAATATGGTTTTCCACTTGAAGCTTCAAGGTGCCGTTGGCTAGTCCGGCGTGGATTTTTATTTCCGATTCCTGGGACGCATTGATGCCATGCTTGAATGCATTTTCGACGAACGGCAGCAGCAGCATCGGGGCGATGGGGTAGTCGGGCACGGGTTCGTCGCGGGTGTATTGTACATTGCTGCTGCTCTGTACACGCAGTTTCATGAGCTCGATATAATCGTCGATAAAGGCAAATTCCCGGCTGAGCGGGGCCACGTCCTGCTGCGTTTCGTAGAGCAGGTACCGCATCATGCGCGAGAGCGTAAGCGTGGCCTCGCGCGACTCTTCGACGTTGGTATACGAAAGCGCGTATATATTATTGAGTGTATTGAAAAAGAAATGCGGGTTGATTTGTGCTTTTAAAAGTGCGAGCTCGGAGGTAATATTCTGTTTTTCAACGGCATCGCGCAGGCGGGCGTCCGTCTGCCAGCGCTGGATAACGGCCATGCTCGTGCTCACGCCCATCACCAGCAGCGTGGTCATGAGCAGGATGCCGTCGATCAGATGCCGGGGTTTGGGGCCGCCGTGGTGCCTCGGGCGAGGCATTACCCGCTCCATATGCCGCCGTATTTCGAGTTGCTGATCGGCCAGTTTGCTTACTACCAGCATGAATGCAACTAATGCAACCACCCACAGGATAAATACGAAAATCCGGTTGTTCAGCAGGTAACGCGGAACGAGGTAATGCGAGTTGAAATAGAACAGCGCGACCAGCAGGCCGAAATTCAGCAATTGTTTTACCCAAAATACGGCAGGCAGGCTCACGCCCCACGACAGCGGCTGGTAAAATACAAGCACAAAGCCGAGCAAAGCCCACGCAAGCAAATGCATCGCGACCACTACGCCGCCTTTTGTGTTTTCTCTGGTCATTGTCGTAAAAATAACAGGCAAATCGTGGTATTTAACAATGCCGGGTGGGTGTTTCGACGTATCGCGTCTTTTGAGCGTTAAAGGGCCACTCTTTGCCGACAGGTCGACGGTGCCGTCGGAGCGCCTTTCCCACCGGCCGGTTTATCGGGTAAAACGGCCCATTCAGCTACACTTTCGGGCTATCCGTCCAAGCGGTTTTTATTCGCGGTTTACATCAATTCTCTTTGTATTGGGTACTTCCCGAACCAACAGGCAAACCCGCTGAATGATCCATTGAAAAGTAAGAACGTATGCTCAAATTCCTGAATAAAATCATTTTCGATCCGAACGATTTCCGCTCGGTGATCGCGGCTTGCATTGCGGGGAACAGTCAGGCGCAGCATATTTTGTTCAAAAAATATTTTGGTTATGCCAAAAGCGTTTGCCTGCGGTATACCTATTCGCCGGAAGAGGCCGAGGAAGTACTTAATGAGGGTTTTTTCAAAGTTTTCAATAATCTGGAAAGGTATGACCCCGAGCAGCCATTCAAAGCGTGGCTGAGGACGGTGATGGTCAACAATGCGATCAGCTATTTCAGAAGGAACAAAAAGCATTACGCGGCACGTACGGCGTTCGACGAAATTCCCGAACCGGGCGTTGCAGACGACGCGGTTTCCGAAATTACGGCCGGCGAAATCATGCAGCTCATTCACGAACTGAAACCGATCTATAAAACGGTTTTCCTGATGTACGCTGTCGACGGTTACAGCCATAAAGAGATTGCTACCATGCTGGAAATCAACGAGGCAACCGTGCGCTCGCAATACGCGCGGGCGAGGGCGCAGTTGCAGGAGGTGATCACGCTGCATTACCCCGAGCTCGCCGGCCAGTACGCGATGCTGTCGTTTTAAAAGTCTTTATTTACCCATCCAAACCTTGAAATCGTGCGCCCGCTCACGGCTGACGATCGTTTCCTTGTCGAGCACAGGCAGCAACGTGAGCGCCAGCCGGTGGTTGTAATAGGCCTGCATTTGTGCTACCGCCTGATGCGTTACGATGAGCGCACGGTTGACGCGGAAAAAACGGTCCGGGTCCAGGAATTCGTCGAGTTCATCCATTTTGTAATCCACTACGAACTTCTGCCCCTGATGATTTTTGAAGAACGTCAGGCCATTATCGATGTAGAAATAGGCTATTTCGGAAGTCTCGACCGATAGGAGGCGCGCGCCTTGTTTTACCAAAAACCTTTTACGGTATTCCGGCACCGGCGATTGCAGGTGCAGGCTTTTCAAAATGGCTTCCAGGTTGAGCTGAGGCGCCGCGGGAGCCGCTTTGCTGGGGGCTATCAGGTCGTAGAACTTGCGGATTGCACGTTGAAGATCTTCCTGCTGAACGGGTTTGAGCAAATAGTCGATACTGTTGACTTTGAATGCCTGCAACGCATATTCGTCATAAGAGGTAGTAAAAATGACGGTGCTTTTAACCTGTACCCGATTGAATATTTCGAAACTCTGCCCGTCGGCGAGCTCAATATCCAGGAAAATAATGTCCGGTTCGGGCTGGCCGTTTGCGCGATTTTCGGTGATCCATTCCACGGTCGCGGCGATGCTCGGCGTGATGCCGCGTACTTCAAACTCCGGCGCAGTTTCTTCCAGCAGTTTGGTCAGCTTGCGCACGGCCAGTTTTTCATCCTCAACAATTAATATATTCATGCATTTGCGGTTTTCAGCGGGATTAGCGGCAGGGTAACAGTAAAGAAATGCCGTCCATCGTCGATCGCGGGCAAACGGTCGGAAAGCAGTTCGTATTTGGCCATGATATTGGCGAGCCCGAGCCGTGTCGATTTCACCGGCGTCGATTTCACCAGGCGGTTGTTGCTGATTTCGAGCAGGTCGCCGCCCGCCGAGCGGATCGTTACCCGCAGCGGATTGGATTCCAGGATGCTATTATGCTTTACAGCGTTTTCGAGCAGCAATTGCAGCGTCAGCGGTGGTATTTTCTTGTCCAAATCCTCTTCCTCGACCTCAATCGCGAGCTCGAAACCAATATCGTAACGGGTGCGCAGCAGGTGGTAGTAGGAGTTGATAAAACGGATTTCGGCGGAAAGCGTCGTCAGCTCGTTTTGGTTGGTTTGGAGCAGATAGCGGTAAACTTTGGCCATTTCATCCACAAACTGCTCAGCCCGTTTGGGTTCGTCGGCAATCAGTGCCGAGAGCGTATTCAGGCTGTTGAACAAAAAGTGCGGGTTAACCTGGCTTTTGAGGCTCTGTAACTGCCCCTGCATTCCCGCGCGCTTGATCGCTTCCTTATTGATTTGCAGGGTTTTCCATTTGTTTAATGAATAATTGATTTCATAAAGGCCTGTCAGCAAAAGCACAGCCACAAATTCGAACAAGTACACGTCGATCATCATGCGGGCGTCGAGCTGGGCTTGAAACGGCCTGAAATGCATGATAAAGAGCATGTAGCAGGTCACAAAAGCGAACGTCAGGAGCCAGAATGCCGCGGCCGTGAGCGCACTGCGCCTGACCGACGAATCGAGCGACGGGTATTTCCGTGCAATGTAGCGTGCTGCCCAGTCGTGCGGAACGAAAGCGATAATCGTCATCAGGAAGATCATCAGCGTGCCGCCGGTGAAATTGTAAAGACTGGCCAGGTAAGGCTCGCCGATGAGCAGGTAGCTGATCGTAGGTACAAACCAGGGTACCAGCAATGCAAAGATCCACCTGCCGAAGAGGCTCAGCCATATTTGCCGGCCGATTCCGTTATAAATCAGGGTAGGGGTCATGTGAATATCAAAGGCAGGATAATCGCAAATTCGTGGTCGTCTTCCTTCTGCTGAACCGCCCCGGCCCGGTTGAAAAGAAATTTGTACCGGTTGATCAACACATGAATACCGGGTGTTTCGAGGGGCATTGTGAGCATTTTCGGTTGCCGGTTATGCCGGAATTCCAGCTGGCCGGTCTCGGTGGTGGCGATATGGATGTGGAGCGGACGGGTGGGAGATACCATATTATAGTGGATCGCGTGATCGATCAGGATCTGGAAGGTCAGGGGTACCATTTGGCCGCTGAGAAACACCTCGTTCACATCCAGCACAATGCTGATACCGTTTTCGAACCGTGTTTCGAGCAGGTAAATGTAGGATTTGATAAAGCGCAGCTCCGAATCGAGCGTCACCAGAATATCTTCTTTATCAGGGCCGTTTACGCTCAACTGGTAACGGTACACTTTCGACATTTCATCCACGAATTTTTCGGCGGTACCCGGGGCGTCGGTGATCAGGACCGAGAGCGAATTGAGGCAATTGAACAGGAAATGGGGGTTGACCTGCTGCTTCACGGCTTCCAGCTCGGTTTGCAGTTGTTTTTCCTTCATTTGTTCCACCTCATTCTGGCTGGTGCGCCATTGCCGGAAGGTATAAGCGAGCTCGGTAAGCCCGGCCCCGATGAGCGAGCCGCTGAGAATAAAAAAGCTCACACGCAGCGCCCAAAACAGGTCGAAACCTGCGCCAATAAGATCATTTCGATGATATAGCGGCAACGCCACCCAGAAAAACGCCACATTCACAACCCCATAAACCCCAAACCACAGCGCGAACCGGTAAATGGACTGCCCTGTTTCCGGCAGCAGGCTGGTAACCCTGGGCAAAAGTGCCCGGTCGGCCCGGTAGGCGGCCCATATCATGGCCGTATTGATGATACTACCGGCTACGAACAAGCGGGGATCGGAAAAGTAGCGCTCCTGCCAAAGCCCGAGGCCGGCCAGCAAGGTGGCAGCGGCCAGTATCAGCACCGATGTGGTGATGCTCCGTTGCTTCCGCCCGATTTTTGCCAGGTAACTTTCAAGGATCATTGACGCGCATTTTCATTTCATGCAAAAATAAAGCGGGTACGGTCCATTCGAAAACCGGGCCGCGTTAAACGTCGTATTTAGGTCCCAAATCGTCGTAAAAGGTCGCCCAACGCGATTTGGGCAAATGTAAGCGGCTAATAGTTGATCAAACGGCTGTTTCAGTTTACCGGCCGATTTAGCGTATTCATGAGGTAAAAGTTACAATTCACCCGGGTCGCTGTTTCGCAGGGGCTTTTCATACACCACTTTTGTATCACAGCCGGCTTGGAGCCCTGGTCCGAAAGACATTCGCTCTGCGACCCGGCAACACAAGCCGTCTGTTAGCCATGAAAATCAATTCAATTTTAGCCATGAAAGTAAATAACCAATTGCCAAACCAATCCATGAAAAATCAATCTGTCCTTTCAC